>JAYVXE010000249.1:0-5443 GCA_043785395.1 Burkholderiaceae bacterium
TCCTTTTGCTTAAAAGAGGCTATCACGCCATGCATCAGCTCACGCGCTCTGAAGAGCGGCCAGCTGCGACGGGGGATATGATCGCACGGAACTGGACACATTGGCATTTATATCGCCATGGGTTGGGCCGGTATCGCCACCAAACTCAACGCAGCCCCGCCCCAGGCGCTTTCGCTGGCAATGACGTTCAAGCGCAATACCATTTCGTTTTTGGACAATATCTACCCCAGTACCACGGTTGCTGGATTCTGGATTTCCATGTTTGTGGTTTTGGTGACGCTCGGCATGTACCAACGCATGCGTTCCAAGAAAAACCCCCTGGCACCGGCGGCAGGAGTAATTATCAGCATTCTGACATTGTTTTTTCTGGTACTGGTCTTCATGACGCAGCGTGCAGAATTTTTCTCGACCCGCTATGTGATATTCATGTTCCCCGGCGTTTTGTTGTTGTTGTCCATTTTTACACTCCAAAAAGTATGGCCACGGGTGATAAGTTTACTGCTCACGGCCTTCTTGATTCCTACTGGTATTTGGACTTGGCAACTGTCGCCCAGGCCCCAGAATGGTGGCGACTGGCGTGGTGCGGCGGAATTGGTTTCCAGCCTCTACCGTCCCGGTGACGCCGTCGTTCTTGCCTTGCACGACCCCACCATGCGCTCGCATTTTCTGCATTATCTGCGCAAAGACATGGCCAGCGCGCAACTCGACACCCGGGTGCTGAGCAGCACCAAACCCGAGCAGCTGGCAGCGCAAATCCAGACTTTGGGTAAACTTCCACCAAGGATTATCGTATTCACCCACGCAGCCTTTCAAACCAAAGGACAGGCGATGCTTGACGTGTTGAAAACAAATTTCCCATGCACGCCTGAACCGTGGCAGAACGTGCAATCATTGCGCGTTACCACTGTCGCCTGCGAGCCGTGAAGATCCCATTTGGAAGCCAATACCAGTTCGCGATAAATTTATTTTTAACTGGGTCTTGATTTTTAATTCCATCGACCATGAAAATTACTTCTCTGATCTTGGCTGTATCCCTTACCAAAGTGGCGCACGCTTTATCAGCCCTTACTTCATCTCGGTCTCGTCAGCCCAGGACATCGCACGCACTGCGGTGACCAAGATGGAAATCCGCCCCGACAATCCAGCCGAAGGCTCGGCGGAGTTCTACCAGGCAATCAAGGAATTTGCAGCCCGCTAACGCGCCCCATGGCGAAATCGTTGCAGCTTCTCTTGCCCATCCACCGGAACTGCGCTAGGAATTTTTGAACAACCGCCAAACAATGGCCAGCACACCGAATGCCAGCGCAACATTCACCATGCGCTTGAAAGTGTCGCCTTCGATTTGCATGAAGACCAAGGCGGCCAGAAGCAAAACCAGCATGTCTTGGAAGAAAAATATCCTTACCCCGGATGCGTAAAGCGTGGGCGACAATCCAAGAATGGCCGCCGACAAAATAGCAGCCAAGAAGACGATGACGGCCGTCGATGGATTGAAAAATCGATTGCGTATCGATGCATTCCAAAGGCTGACCACGGTACAGCACACGCCCAGTAGCAGCAGGAAAAAATGACCGTAAAAAGCAGAATTGGCTGCGGTTTCATAGTCACCAATGCCTTGCACAGCATAGCCACCGGGCGCTTCCTGGAATGACAAAACTTCCACCAGCCACCCCATCCATCGTGCGGCCGGATCGTGCAAACGGCCCAGAGTGGCCTGCACAACATAAATCAACAAAGGTACGACCGCCAGCAAGCGCTTCACAACACTCGTGCTGCGTTGAAAAACCAAGATCGCTAACAAGGCCGCCAAAGTCATAGAAATGAAATTTTTTCTGCCGAAAAAATGGCTGAACGCCAAATCAAAACCCGCAAAAATTCTCTCGTCCAGCTGCCACTCACTGTATTCGGGAAACCAATAGAATGTAACAACATGGTAGCGTGCCAATGAACCTGGAGCGGCAACGACACTGACCAAGGCCATGAGTGCCACCGCCATCAATAGGCCATGGTGCCAGCGGAATTCCTTGCTCCGTACCAGCTTTATACTCGCCAACACTTGGAACCCAATCAGTAACAACCCAGCCTGCTCATGCGAGGCACCATACAGGGTCGCCGGCAAAACAAATACAAGAAAACGGGAAGGCAGTTCGGGCTGTATAAAAGGAAGCAAAGCCAGCAGTGCCGCAGCCAATGGCCAAAGGTAATTAAAAGAACCCGTCATCCACCAGACAGCGCCATCCATGACATCCAGTGGCATGATGAAAAATGCCTGGAATACAAAAATCAAACCCAGCAGCCGTTGCTCACTTTCTGCAATATGGGCAACAAGGCCCAATACCAGCAGCAACGCTAACAGCATGAGGCTGCGCCACAGCCACACGTGGTTAATCACCAGCAGGGTCACTGCATCAATCATCGCACGCCCAGACCAAATGGTATAACGTTCCGCCAGATAATCCACCAAGGATCGTTCTTGCAGCGCCTTGGCATACCGCAGATCATCGCCGCTGTTCTGTAGGCCTTTCAAAGACAATACCGCTAACAGTAACAGGGCCAATAGCAAAAAACACAGGCCTCGCACATACCTTGGGCTATTCAGTTGCGCTCTTCTCATGGTGCATCTGGCAGGGTATGGCCGGTATCGATAAGGACGCGCTTACCATTTTTTTCAATAGATATCATAATTTTGGAACCCGGCTCGATAGGTAAATTTTTCTTTCGAAATACAGCACGGAAACCACTGAAATGGAGTCCCTCGAAAGTCCCCATGGCAGCGCTGACGTCGGGGCGCAGCACCATTCGGGCTCGAATAACCAAACTATTGGCCCCATTAGGTGGTACCAGCACAATACGCGGCCTGAGCCAAAAAGTATGCTGCGGCTCTTGCGTTACCCAGCCCTCGATTTCGTAGCGCCCATGCTTTAAGCGGACCGTCTCCAGCCTCCATTTCGGGGCCTCCGCCGCTGGCGCGTAGGGCTCCAAGACCTCCATCCGTGTGAAGTTGCGTTTTTTGAGCTGGTAAAAAGAAATACTGACAAGCGCCGGCAACAAAAGACAGGCCGTCAGCTGAAACGCAGGCGCATACAGCACCCGCCCGAACCAGTGTCCTGCCGTGCGCAAATTCACCAGCATGGGTATTGACGCTCCCATACGTCGTACGCCAAGGCCCGCCGGCAGCGTAGATACAAATCGGCGAACAAGCTAGGAGCCGGTCGGATTTGAAAATCGCCGAACAGGCATGTTTGCGTAAGTCCTGTCAAGGTGAAACCGATCTGAAGAGTATTTGCGAGGGGGACGGGAAGAGTGACCACACCCCACGGGGCGATTTTTTTTTGCCGTCCTGATTTTAAGACGAGGCGGCGCCCCGGCTGCTGGGCGCCTTGCACGGCAGGCGCACCGTAAAGCAGGTGCCACCGCGTGCGGACACGGCCACACTGATGCTGCCGCCTTGGCGTGCCACCAGGGTGTGCACGATCGACAAGCCCAGGCCCGAGCCGCCGGTGGCGCGTGAACGTGAGTTGTCGCAGCGCTGAAAGCGTTGAAACACATGGCGCCGCACATCCTCCGGCAGGCCGGGGCCGGCGTCACTGACGCTGAGCAAGGCCCAGCGCTTGCCATCGGCATCGGTTTGCGGTTGCAGCGCAACCTCAAGCCAGCCGCCGACGTGGGCGTGGCGCAAGGCGTTTTCCACCAGGTTGAGCAGCACTTGGCGCATCCGGTCTTTGTCGGCATGCACCAGCACCTGCGCCTGCGCGCTGCGCAGGTCGGCCTTGATCTGGTGCAGTGCCAAGCGGCTGGCGTAATCGGCCAAGGTGTCACGCGCCAGTGCCACCAGGTCGAGTTCTTGGATTTGCAAGGACAGGCGGCCAGCGTCAGCCATTGACAGTGTGTGCAGGTCGTCGACCAGGCGCCCAAGGTGCTCAACTTGCTCTAGCAGCTTGCCGGACTCTTGCAGATCGGCCGGAATCACGCCGTCGCAGACCGCGTGCAGCCGTGCGCGCAGCACCGCCAACGGCGTGCGCAGCTCGTGCGAGATAGCGGCTGCCGTGGCTTTGCGCTCGCGCTCCAGTTGTTCGAGCGCGTCGGTCATTTGGTTGAAGTGGCGCACCATTTCGGCCATTTCGCCGTGAACCCGGACGGGCTCGGCGCGCACACTGAAGTCTCCCAGGGCGATGCGTTGGGCCGCCTCTGCCATCGAGGCCAGCGGCTGTGTGAGTTGGCGCGAAACCCAAAACCCGCCCACCAGTCCAAACGGCAGGCAGACCAGCAGACTGATCAAGGTCCACTTCTCGCCAAACAAGGGGTCACCGCCCCAGTAGCGGCTGTAGATTTCGAGCGCACGCGGGCTGCTTTGCAAGTCCGCACGCTGGAGCGTGTCTATTTCCTCGCGCACATTGGGTGGTAATTTGCTTTGAAAATTGCGGTATTGCCACTGCGAGGAGAGTACGACGCTGGTGCCCAAAACCGCCATCGTGACAAGCACTGTGGCGGCAATCGCCAACCCAAAGCGAACCCAGATGCGACTCAAACCCCGGGCCATAAACGGTAGCCAATGCTGCGTACAGTCTCGATCAACGCGCCCTGGCCGGCGTTGTGCAGCTTGCGCCGCAGTTTGCTCAGGTGCGAGTCGATCACGCGGTCGAGCGCGTCACTCTCGGGCAGGCAAGTCTCGATCAGGTGGCTGCGCGAGAAGCAACGCCGGGGCTGGCTGGCCAGGCAGGCCAGCAGACGAAATTCGGTCAAGGTCAGTGGCAGGGCCTGGGTCTGGCCCTGCTCGTCTTCCACCAGGGCCGCGTGGGCTTGTTGGTCAATCACCAGTTGCCCGACCCGGATGACGTCCGGCGCAGCAGCGCGCGCCATGCTGCGGCGCAGTACCGCGCGCACCCTGGCCACCACTTCGGCCGGGCTAAAGGGTTTGACGACATAGTCGTCCGCGCCCAAGCGCAGGCTGAGCAGTTTGTCAACGTCGTCGGCACGTGCGGTAAGCATGATGACCGGGGTTTCGCTGCCGCTGCGGATGTGCTTGAGTACATCGATACCGTCCATGCGGGGCAGGTGGATGTCGAGCAGCACCAGGTCGGGGCGCAATTGCGCAAAAAACTGCAAGGCCACCTGGCCATCCACGGCGCGGCAAGTGCGCAGGCCATCTCGTTGCAAGTAGGCCTCCAGGATGTCGGCAATGCCGGGCTCGTCTTCCACCACCAGCACCAGGGCGCTGGGCTCGGGTTGCAGGGCGGCGAGCGTTGTGGGCGGGGGAGTGGGGAATGGGTTCAATGGGCTGCTTGCCAGGGTGCTCTGCATAAGGCTTTGCGGCATGTGCCAGCGCCGCCTCGGGCGGTCTGCAACCCATCCCGGCCGGCACGCCATAGCCTTGCGTTGGCTTATCCAAAGCATCCCTGGGCGGATGAAATGAAGTTTCATTATCCATGAGGTCGCGCCCCCA
>JAYVXE010000250.1:0-5430 GCA_043785395.1 Burkholderiaceae bacterium
CTTCGGGGAGTCCCTGGAAGCTGAAGGCGGGTTTGTCGGTGCGGGCCAGGCCTTGCAGCGTGCCATCGAACAGGCTGCTGTGGGTGGCGCGCAGCGTGGCGGGAAGGTTGTTGGCATCGACGGCAAAACCGTGGTTCTGGCTGGTGATGCTGACACTGCCACGCTCCAGGTCTTGCACCGGGTGGTTGGCACCGTGGTGGCCAAACTTCATCTTGAAGGTCTTGGCGCCGCTGGCCAAGGCCATGATTTGGTGGCCTAGGCAGATGCCAAAGCAGGGTATGCCGCTGTCGATCAGGGCCGCTGCGGCAGCGATGGCGTAGTCGCACGGCGCCGGATCACCTGGGCCGTTGGAGAAGAAGACACCGTCGGCTTGCAGGCGCAGCACTTCGGCGGCGCTGGTTTGGGCCGGCACGACGGTGACGCGGCAGCCGCGCTCGGCAAGCATGCGCAGGATGTTGAATTTGACGCCAAAGTCGAAGGCAACGACATGGAATCGGGCCTGGGCCGGGGTCTGCGTGCCGTAGCCAGGGCTGCCATCGGCGCGCGCCAGTTGCCACTCGGTTTGTGTCCAGGCGTAGGCGCTGCGGGTTGAGACCTGTTGGGCCAAATCCTGCCCTGCCATCGGGGGCGCGGCCTGGGCGGCGCGGATCGCAGCGGCGATGGCCTCGGGCGTCAGCTCGCTGGCTGCGGCCAAGGCGACGATGCAGCCGTTTTGCGCGCCGTGGCGACGCAGGTGGCGGGTGAGCTGGCGGGTGTCGATGTTGGCGATGGCCACGGTTTTTTCGCGCACCAGGTAGTCACCCAGCGCAAGGGTTTTGCGAAAGTTGGACGCCACCAAGGGCAGGTCTTTGATGATCAGGCCGGCCGCATGGACTTGGCGCGACTCGGCGTCTTCTTCGTTGACGCCGTAGTTGCCGATGTGCGGGTACGTCAAGGTGACGAGTTGCTGGCAGTAGCTGGGGTCGGTGAGGATTTCTTGGTAGCCGGTCATGGCGGTGTTGAACACCACTTCACCGACGGTGCTGCCGCTGGCGCCGATCGCGTTGCCAATAAAGACTGTGCCGTCTGCGAGCGCCAAGATGGCGGGGGGGAAAGTTCCCGGTAGAGACAAAAGCACGGGGGTTCTCCGAAATGGTTACGGGTACGCCCAACGGTTCAAGACAGCTCTCTTGTCAATGCTCTGAAAGGGGTTCGGTGCGAACGGCGCTAGGCGTACAGGGACGGGGTAAAAAGCCCATCATTATAGCGTGCTGGTACAGACCTGGCGGGACTGGCGGTAGGCCGCAGCCCTCCAGCATCAGCGTCCAATGGACGAGGCATGCAGGCAGATCGCAGCGGCGGCGGCAACGTTGAGCGACTCTTCGCCGCCGGGCTGGCCAATCCGCACCGACAGCGCGGCCCGTGCCAGCAGCGCTGGGCCTACGCCCTGCCCTTCGTGGCCCAGCACCCAGGCGCAGGGATGCGGCAGGCGCTGCTCTTGCAGCAAGGCGCCGTGGTGCGAGCTGGTCACGATCAGCGGCAGCTCCAGCGCCGCCAAGGCATCCGCGTCCAAGCCCTCGATCAGTTGCAAACCAAAGTGCGCACCCATGCCGGCGCGCAAAACTTTAGGACTCCACAGCGCAGCCGTTCCCTTTAACGCCAGCACCTGCTTGAAGCCAAAAGCGCCCGCGCTGCGCAAAATCGAGCCCACGTTGCCAGCGTCTTGTACGCGGTCAAGGATTACGCTGGCGGCCCTCTCGTCCAATACAGCTGCAGCGGGAAGATCGACGACAAAGCCCATCCTGGCGGGTGATTCGAGCGCGCTGAGGTCGGTAAACAAGGCGTCGGCAATTACTATGTTTTTAGTAGCAACATTCTTATACTGGTCATGCGCTAAAGGCCAAAAAGACTCTGAAAAAACAGCCAAAGCAGGGTGCCAGCCACGGGCCACGGCGGCGCGGCACAAATGGTCTCCTTCAAGCCAAATTTGCCCGGCCTTGCGGTAGCCAGTGTTGTCATGCGAGAGCCGGCGCAGTGCCTTGAACAAGGCGTTGTCGCGCGACTGGATCTGGCTGATCGTGGCGCTGTTCGGTGTGCTTGTCATGGCGCAAGCCGATGCTGGGCCTGGAATTTTTGCAGTACCTGTGCCACGGGTGCAAAGGTTTTGCGGTGCAGCGGGCAGGCGCCGTGGGCTTGCAAGGCCGCAAGATGGGCCGCTGTGCCGTAGCCTTTGTGGGCCGCAAAGCCGTACTGTGGATAGTCGCGGTCGACCTCGGCGCACCAGCGGTCACGGCTGACTTTGGCCACGATGGAGGCGGCCGAGATCGCCGGTACCAAGCTGTCGCCTTTGACGATGGCTTCGCTGCTGAACGACAGAATCGGCACCCGGTTACCGTCGATCAGCACATGGCCCGGCTTTAGGCGCAGACCGTGCACGGCGCGCTGCATCGCCAGCATGGTGGCTTGCAAGATGTTGAGGCGCTCGATCTCTTCGACGCTGGCCTGTGCCACCGAGCAGCACAGGGCTTTGGCCATGATTTCGTCGAACAAGGCGGCACGGCGGCGCGGCGTGAGTTTTTTGGAGTCGGCCAAGCCGTGGATCGGCTGGCGTTGGTCCAAAATGACGGCTGCGGCCAGCACGGGGCCGGCCAAGGGGCCTCGGCCAGCTTCGTCGACGCCGGCCAGCAAACCGTGGGTGGGCCAATGCAGCGCGGTTTGCCGTGGTTGGCTAGGGCTTGGCGATTTTTTCGATGGCATCTGTTGCGAGTTGGGCAGTGTCGCGCTGCAGGCTTTGGTGCAGCGCGGTGAAGGTTTTCTCAAGGGCCGCAATTCTCGCAGAAGCCGGTGCATCGACACGCAGCCATTGCAGCGTCGCGTCGGCCAGCGCTTGCGGCGTGGCGGCGTCTTGCAGCAGCTCGGGCACCACGAAGTCACGGCACAAAATATTCGGCAGGCCAACCCAGGGCTGTAGTTGTTTGCGCTGCATCAGCCGCCATGACAGCCAATGCATGTTGTAGGCAATCACCATCGGGCGCTTGAACAGTGCCGCCTCCAGGGTTGCCGTGCCGCTGGCAATCAAGGTCACGTCGCAGGCGGCCAAGACGCTGTGCGATTGGCCAGGCACGATGCGCAGCTGCGCAGCCATGCCGACATCTTTGGCAATTTGCGTCAACTGCGGCAGCAAACTGGGTACAGCAGGAACGATGAATTGCAGCCCCGGCTGCGCTTGCAACATCAGCTTGGCCGCGTGAAAGAAGCGTGCTGCCAGGTAATTCACCTCTGACTGCCGGCTGCCGGGCAAGATGGCCACCACGCGCGCGTCCGTGGCCAAGCCCAGGTGCGCCCGGGCTGCCGCGCGGTCTGGCTGCAAGGCAATGACATTGGCCAGCGGATGGCCCACATAGGTTGCCGCAATGCCGTGTGCGGCCAGCAAGGCGGGCTCGAACGGGAAAATACACAAAACATGGTCAACGCTGCGGCGCAGCACCTCGACCCGGTGGGCGCGCCAGGCCCAAATTGAAGGGCAGACAAAGTGCACGGTGGGAATGCCTTGGGCTTTCAAGGACGCCTCTAAGCCGAGGTTGAAGTCGGGTGCGTCAACGCCGATGAAGACGTTGGGCCGCTCGCTCAGTAGCCGCTCGCGCAGCTGCTTGCGGATCGCCAGCAGCGAGCGCAGGCGGCGCAAAACGGCCAGGCTGTAGCCGTGCACGGCCACCGTGTCACTCGGCCAGTGGGCCTCAAAGCCGCGCCCGGCCATGTGCGGCCCACCGATGCCGCTGGCCTGCAACTGGGGCCAGCGCGCGCGCAGACCATCGAGCACCAAGCCGGCCAGCAAATCGCCCGAAGCCTCGCCCGCCACCATCGCCACCCGCAGCGCACCCTGCCCACCCTGCCCACCCTGCCCATTCGGCACTGGGCGGCTGGCCTCAGCGGGCAATGCCACGGCTGCTCGTTGCCAAGAATTGCAGCATGGCGCTGATCGGGCCATTGGCCTCGGGCTGGCCCAGGGCCAAGACCGCAATCAGCGCCGTGGCCTCGGCCAGCGTATGACCGCCCCGGTAGAGCAGGCGGTGCATTTGCTTGACGGCGGCCAGCTGTGGCTGGGAAAACCCCCGGCGGCGCAGGCCGACCAGGTTGGTGCCGCGTACCTGCAACGGGTTGCCATCGACCAGCATGAAGGGCGGTACATCTTGTGTGACGGCACTGGCAAAACCGACCATCGCATGCGCGCCGATCTGGACGAACTGGTGGACACCGGTGAGGCCGCCAATCGTCACCCAGTCGCCCAGCCGCACATGGCCTGCCAGCGTGGTGTTGTTGGCCAAGGTGGTGTGGTTGCCAACTTGGCAGTCGTGGGCAATATGGGTGTAGGCCATGATCCAGTTGTCGTCACCAACACGGGTCACGCCACCGGCTTGCGGCACCCCGAGATTGAGGGTGCAAAACTCGCGGACAGTGTTGCGCGCACCGATGACGAGCTCGGTCGGTTCACCCGCATATTTTTTATCTTGCGGCACCGCACCAATGGCGTTAAACGGGAATATCTGGTTGTCGCTGCCAATCGTGGTCCGCCCCTCGATCACGCAGTGCGCACCCACCGTGGTACCGGCCGCAATGCGAACCTGCGGGCCAATCAAAGTGTAGGGTCCAACACGAACCGAGCTGTCGAGCTCGGCGGCTGCATCAATCAGCGCTGTGGAATGGATCAAAGGCATGGAGTCCGTTCACGCCGTCAGCTGATGGTTCGAATCGTGACGGTCAGCTGCGCCTCTACCGCCAATTGGCCATCGACCAAGGCACGCGCGTCAAACTTGAAGATACCGGATTTGCTGCGCATCAACGCGGACTCCAGCATCAGCTGGTCACCGGGCTCGACCGGGCGTTTGAAGCGCGCATTGTCGATACCGGCGAAATACAACACGGTGTTGTCGTCGGGAATGATGTCCAGCATGTGAAAGCCGAGCAGTGCCGAGGCCTGCGCCAACGCCTCCAGCATCAGCACGCCAGGCATTACCGGGCGGTGTGGGAAATGGCCGACGAAATAGGGCTCGTTGATCGAGACATTTTTCAGCGCTCGGATATGTTTGCCGTGCTCAATCTCGAGCACCCGGTCGACCAGCAAAATCGGATAACGGTGCGGCAGTCGTTTAAGAATTTGGTGAATATCCAGCATGGTTTTTTTAATTCAAAGAAGACTTGGTATGAAGGGGGAGGTGCGGCCAACGCTGCCGGTATCGATCCACAGCCAACGCGCGGGTCAGACAGGCACTTGTCAGCGTGTGCCAAGCCAGGTCAGGTCACGTCAGAGGGGCGGTGCGGGCAGCCGTTTTTCAAGTGCACGCAAGCGCTCGCGCAGGCGCGCCAGTTGCTTCAGTGCGGCTGCATTTTTTTCCCAGGACGCATTGTCATCAAGAGGGAAAATGCCGGTGTAATGCCCAGGCTTGAGAATCG
>JAYVXE010000251.1:0-5404 GCA_043785395.1 Burkholderiaceae bacterium
TCTGGCTCTGCCAGGCCACCGGGTGCGCCCCCTTGAGGGGGCGAGCGCCGCAGGCGCTTCGGGGGTGGGCCAAGTCAGCGGCCCCAGCACTCGGCCACGATGGCCCCGGCGGTCTGGCCAGCGGCGCCGCGCAGCCCCGTGTGGGTCAAGGTGTAGTTGCCGCAGCTGTCGCCGAGTTGGCCCTTGGCCGGGGTCGCCGTGAGGGTGAAGCTCGCTCCACCGACAGAGACCAGGGCCACCGTGTAGCGCCCAGAGGGCAGGGTGGCCAAGGCTGTGGGAAAGCTGGCGGTGAGGGGGTAGGTTCCGGTTGCGGTGGCCGCCCGCTCCATCCACTGTGCGGCTTGGAGCAAGGCGGCGCGGCCCTCGGCGCGGCCAGCCCGGCGCACGTATTCTTGGTAGTTGGGCAGGGCGATGGCGGTGAGGATGGCCACAAGCGCCACCACCAGCATGACTTCGATCAGCGTGAACCCAGGGCTTTTTGCCCGCAAAGAGAGTGGGCGCTTCATTGCAACTGCCTCCAGCTTGGACGGACGGGTTGCTCGGGCATTGGTGCCAAGACGTCGGTGGTGCCGTCTGCGCCGCTGCGTATTTCTGTGGTGCCGGTGCGGGTGCTGCTTTCTGTGACGGATGCCGTCATCCGTGAGACGCCTTGGTCGAGGGCGTTGTAGTAGCCGTCGCCATTCAGGTCCAAAATTTGAACCCCCGGTTTTTTGCCGTCCATGATATTGAGAAAAGTGCGGTATTTTTGGGGCGCAGAGGATACTGGGTCGCACGACTCTTCGGCCACATTGCCGCCCGTGCCCGGCACTTCACTGATGACTTCCATATTGTTGCTGCTGTCGTAGAAGGCCATCGGCGCGAGAATGCGCTCGCCGGCGACCGGTAAATGGAAATACCAGCCTTTTTTGGCGCCTGCGCCGACGTAGTTCACATTGTTTTGCGTCAGGGTCCAGAATTTGCGCGTGCTGCTGGCGCCACTGCCATCGAGTGCTGTGCTGCTGGTCAATTTTTGTTCGACCAAGTTGGCGACACCGGTGCCCGCAGCACTCGGGGTGGCAGCACTTGTATCGAGGCTGACCTGGTTGCCACTGAGTTTGTAGCGGCTGTTATCCCAGACCGTATAAATGGTTTGTGTGCTGGTGTCGGTGCGGTCAGCCTCGGTCAGGTCGCGCCCCGTGCCAAAGGCCACCATCAGGCCACCAATACCCCGGTCATTGGCCTTGAGGAGAGGTGCGGCGGTGATCGCTTGGCGGCTGCTGGCGTTGTTCAAAGTGCGGACAGCGGTATACAGCGGCCTTTTTCCAAAGGCCACGTCCCATTTACTGGGGTCTGTGTCGGTGATATCGAATTTCCAGAGGTTGCCGCGTAAATCACCGGCATACACCACATCGGGTGTGCCGTCGCCGTTGATATCGAGCAGGCGCGGCGCCGACAGGCCATTGCCGACCGCCTCGCTGTCGCCGATATTGACGGCGGGAATGGTTTTCAATGCCTTGTCGCCATCCAGATACTGCACCAGCAACACTGGGCGCTCGTTGCTGCTGTTGTAGCCGTTGCCCATGACCACGGCCCAGCGGCCATTGTTCATGCGGGTGATTTGGTTGGTTTTGTAGGGGTTGTTGTCGTCGACCACCGGCTCTGCCGTGATGTGGCCGATATCGGCATCGTCGCCCAAAGTAGGGAGGGTCGCGTGCAGGGTTCTGTCCAGCATTACCAGATTGCTGGCGTTGGCGGCGCTGAAGTTACTGGCAATGCCATTGCTGGCCGTGCTCCCTGGTTGGCTGACATCGAGCACAAAGTAGCCCTTGCCACCCAGCCCCAAAGCGCCGACCAGCAGGGTGCGCCAGTTGGGCGTGCTGGGGTTTGTCAGCGCATTGAGGTTAATGTCGCCGGTGAAGGCTGCGCCATCGACAAAATACGCGTGCTGGTAATTGGGGTCGGCCAAGTCGGCTAAGTTCTTAATCACACCTTTGGGCACGTAGGCGATTTTCTCACTGCCGTCAAGCGCCGAAAAACCGTGCAACATGCCGTCGTTGCCGCCCACATACAGCATCGGCAAGCGGTCGTTGTTCGCCATTGCGAAGACGCTGTAGCCGTTCAGGCTGTAATTGGAGACCGGTTTGGCCACATACCAAATGGAGGAGTTGACAATATCGCCCTGGCGCGAGCCGCGTTGGCGCAAAGGCTTGCCTTCTTTGCTGCGATCACCACGGATGAAATTCAAGCGGTCTTGGCCCACACTCGGGCCGTCGCTGCGTTGCAGCAAGGCATTTTGGGCCAGGCTGAGTCGGCTGCCACTGGCCTGCCATTCAAAAGAAACGCCGGTATTGCTGGTGTCGTTGGTGCTGAGAATGAGCCGGTTGGGCAAATTGCCGTTGGTGGGCGTCAGGGCGTCGAGCTTGTCTGCGCTCGATATGTGCTCGGGAGGTTGGCCGGCGCGGGTGCCCCAGGCTGGGTTGGGTGATTTGCTGCCGCTGCCTTGCGCCAAACTATTCGATTTGATATAGCCGGACCAGTCTGCCGCCTTATAGCCAGAGAAAAACTCTTCGGTTGATTTTCCTTTGACGGACTGGGATGCGCTGGTGAAGCTGGTAATGGTTTGGCTGGTATCGGCAATGATTTGGCCGAGGATTTCTTTGAAAGCATCCACCAAGGCCTGGCTGCTGGTGGCGGGTATGAATTTGCCACGGCTGTTGATGGCCATGTGCCACAGGCCTTCGGGGCGGGTGTCCAAAGTTGCGCCGTTAGCGATCTCGTCGCTCCAGGCCCTGCTGCCGGCGATGGTGTTGGCGAAATCGGCGCCGTACATGCCGCCATTGGAGAAGAGTGGGTTAGGGACCTCCACGCCGTTGACGCGGCCTTTGCCGTTGCTGCGCGGGCCCCAGGCCGCAGCAGCATTAAAACCAATGCTGTAGGTGGTCAAATGCTGCCAGGTGGCGGGGTCGTTTTTGGGGTTCCAGTAGGGTTCTAGCGTTTGGCTATTGCTGCCGCTGCTGGCGCGGAAGGTCTCGTCAGTGGCTTGCCGGACCAAAGGCTTGACGGTATTGGGAATATCGCTGCGTAAATCGGTGGCCCAATAGTAAAAAGCCAGGTCGGCCAGGGTTGGGGTGGTATTGTTGTTGCTGGCAGGGCTGATGGCGACGCCGCCCCAGGCGTCTTGGTAAATGCGGGTTTGCGGGTTGGAGGTGTTGTAGTTGGTGCCGTCTGGCAGTATTTTGTTGCTGCCGTCGGCATTGCCATACGCATGGTAAGACGGGACGGGGACGGGGTTGCCAGGGCCGCCGGCGTAACGGAGCCAGGAGCCTCCGTTGTACTCGCTGTTCCAGCCGCCATCGGTCATAAAAATATGGTAAGCCCGGCGGCAAGCCAGGATGGGGTTTTGCGTGACGCCGGGCTCTTTGGCCCAGGGGTCGTCGCGGCCCAGGCCGGTTTGCATCAGGTACGCACCGGCACTGCGCACCACAGAATGCGAAGGTGTATTCCCGGGGTGTTGCAAACCATCGATGAAACGGAAGAAGGCACCGCGCGAGCTGGCGCTGGCGGCATCCGAGTCTTGGCCGCGCAGGATTTTCATGCCATTGCGGCCATTGCAAATGGCGTTGCTGTTCGGAATACCGCTGCACATGTTCATGGACTGGAACGCCAGGCGGATTTGGTCGTCGGCAATATTGCCCGAGGTGAAGGTGGCCCTCAAAGCGGTTTGCAATGAGGCAATGCCCGAGTCCTCCATGCTGCCGGAGTCGTCGACCGTGACGATCACGTTGGGTGCGGGCTGGCGGCTGGCCGAGCCGGGCGGGTAGGTCGCAAGCGGCAGTTGGGCCGCCCAGCCCAGCTGTGGCAGCAGCAGGGCGCCAGCGACGGCACGGGCCAAGTGAGGGATGCGCAGCATGGGAGTTCCAGTCAGTTTTGCATTTTTGGGCGAGCGTAGGTCGTCTGGATCACGGCCTGCGTATTGGGTTTGAGCCCGCGTGCGATGGCGGTGATGCGGTAGACCACGTTGGGTTTGAGGTTGAGCCCCAGCTTGGACGCGCCGCCGCTCAGCAAGCCGGTCGGGGTGGCGTCGTAAGGCATGATTTCGATCCAGTACCAGGCCCCTTGGCCGGCGCTTGTGTTGGCCAAAATAGGGTTGCTGGCCGTGCCTGTTGTTGCGCCGGTGTACTGGCCGTAGCGGGCCCCAATGCTGCTGCGGATCATGTTGTTCAAGGTCGCCGTGTTGCTCCAGAAATCCTGGCTGCCAAGGCGCTTTTGGCACAGGCCTTGCCAGCAGCCGCTGCCGCTCGAGTCTTTGCTGGCCAAGGTGTTGAGCAGCGGAATCAAATCTTTGTCCTCGTCTATAAAACGGACGTCAACACCACTGCCGCCTGCGGGGCGACAGACCAGCGGGCGCGCGGGCTCCGTCAGACAGAGCGCGCCGTTGGCGCGCTCGCCCCGGATATCCAGCTCGGCGTCTTGGACCATGGCCTGCGCGGCCTCAAACGCACGTTGGTAGTCGGCGTCGTTGCCGACGATGATTTCGTTGAAGATGGCCGTACGCGAGGCCCAAAGTGCCAGCAGCATGGACAGCAAAACGATCACCAGCACGATGTACAAGGCTATGCCTTGCTGGGATTGGCGTTGCGTTCGCATAGAGATGCCTGTTGCTTAGAGTGCGCTGCCTTGGTTGCGCAGTTGGTAGGTGTTGCGAAACACAAGGTGGGTGCGCCCATTCAAGGGGGTGCTGGCGTTGCCGCTGCAGTCGGTGTAGACGCTGCCTGGGGGTAGATTGAGCGGGCTGTCGCCGACCAGGTCTAAACAGACCTCGATGCCTTGCACGGCCTGCCAATCGACGGCGGCGCCGGTCGCATTGCTGACGCTGATGCTGGGGCTGCCAGTGGCAGCGTCGCTTTGGAGCAGGTAGCGCACGCTGAAGCCGGCGACGTTTTGGATCACGGACTGGCGCGTGCCACTGGCCCCTAGGCAGAAAAGTTCGCCACTGACGTCGGCGGCGTTGCTTTTGACAAGCGTGAATTGGCTGCGGTTGATCGTGGGTTCGGGTTGTTTGCCCAGGCAGTCGCGCATTTGTGAGTCCGTGCCGCCGAACAGCGTCTCTTGGTAGTTTTGGTGGGCAACGCTGAGTGTGTATTGGGCGGCGCTGGGGCTGTCCAGGCCACGGATGAGGTCGGTTGCGCGGTTGAACGAGGTGTCAAACACCACGGGGTCCAAAGCGTTCACGGGGTCGGTGGCAGCTGCCGCGCCTTTGGCATAGGCCAGATTCAGACGCAGCGAGCCGGCTTGGCGCACTTGCTGGCCGATGACACGAAATGCGTAGGCCGCTTGTTGCTGCAATTGGCTGGTTTCGCTCACCGTGTTGGAGATGCCTTGCGAGACGATCAAGGTGCTGATGGCGACGGTGATGGTGAGCAGG
>JAYVXE010000252.1:0-1570 GCA_043785395.1 Burkholderiaceae bacterium
GCTGCCGCTGGCGGCCAGCCTGGAGCAATTGGTGGGCACGCTGTACGTGGAAGACGTGCTGCGCGACGGCCAGCTGCGCCTTGCCCCCGGCTTGGTGGCGCGCGCGCACCAGGGTGTGTTGTACGTGGATGAAGTCAACCTGCTGCCCGACGCGCTGGTGGACGCGCTGCTGGACGTGGCCGCTAGCGGCGTGAACACCGTAGAGCGCGATGGCATCTCCCAGCAGCACGCCGCACGCTTTGTGCTGGTGGGCACCATGAACCCCGAAGAAGGCGAGCTGCGCCCCCAGCTGCTGGATCGATTTGGCCTGTCGGTCGCACTGGGCAATCCACTGGACGCGCAACAGCGCCAAGCCATTTTGCGGGCGCGGCTGGCATTCGACGAGGACCCGACGGCGATGACGGAGCTGCATGCGGTGGAGCTGAACCGTCTGTCTGCGACGGTGGCCGCAGCGCGTGCGGCGTTGCCACGCCTGAGCTGGCCCGATGTGGTTTTGCAGCATGCAGCCAAGCTTGCGCTGGCAGCTGGTGTTGACGGCATGCGGGCCGATCTGGTCATGCTGCGCGCGGCCAGGGCCTTGGCGGCTTTGGAAGGGCGTGATGAGGTGACTGCGCACGATGTCGATACGGTGGCTGAGTTCGCCTTGGCGCACCGCCGCGGCTCCGACGCCGGCTCGGCGCACCGACCCCAGCCCAACTCCTCGTCCAGTTCATCGCCCCGCACGCCCGACATGGCGCCGCCCGCCAACGACAGCTCGGGTCGGCGTGGCGCTAGCGAGGCTTCATCGTTCAATGCGGCTTCCGATCGGCAAGCGCAGGCGGATCCGGCGCACCTGCCGCAAGGCGACTGGGGCGCGCTGCCACCCCAGCCCGCAGCCACTACCCGCGTTCTGTCCACAGGAGCATGGCCCTCAAAAAAAGCCTGAGCCACCCCAGCGGCAGTCCCCGCGCGGGGACCGGCGGCCGGCGGTGGCGTAACCCTTTAACTCTATCTGCGCCAAAGGCCCGGGTGACGTCGTTGGGCGCGCACGCCCAGGGCAGCGCCATTGCATGGCTGCGCACGCTGCTGGCCAAAGGGCCGCGGCCACTGCGGCGTGCGCATCTGCGGCACCAGCCCCTGGTGGCGGCAGTGCCCCAACTGCACCTGATCGTGCTGGACACCTCGGGCTCCATGCGCCAAGGCGGGCGGCTGGCTTTGGCCAAGGGCCATGCCGCGCGGCTGATCGAGCAGGCCGCGCGTGCCGGTGACGATGTGGGCCTGCTGTCGTTTGGTGGCGGTGGCGTGGAGCTGTTGGTGCCGCCCGGCCCGGCGCGAGCCGCCGGCGCTGCACGGGTGCGGCAGTGTGGCGGAGGTGGTGGCACGCCGCTGGCCCAGGCGCTGGGTATGGCGAACCAGCTGCTCACTCAGGCATCGCGGCGCGGTTTGCAAGGGCAGGGCAGAGGCGCCACTTGCCTGTGGCTGTTGACCGATGGCCGCACGCTGGAGCGACCTGTAGCGCCGCAGGGGGCCACCCACACCGTGATAGTGGATTTTGATGATCCGGCGCATGCCATTGGCCGTTGCGCCGCTT
>JAYVXE010000253.1:0-5396 GCA_043785395.1 Burkholderiaceae bacterium
GGTGGCGACCCCGCCGGAGCGAAAGTGCAGGTAGGCGAAAGGCAGGGCCAGCACCACCATCACCAGGCAGCTCAAGGGGTAGAACACCTTGCGCCAGAACTCGATCTCGTAGCGCTGCGAGGCCTGGTCATTCGCGCTGAGGTGGCGGATGTACTGAAACAGGTCGATGGTGCGCATGCTGTCGGGCCGCAGCAGCGATGCGGAGACCATGTCGGCGCTGATCAGCGTTGGCCAGTCCAGACTCTCCAGCGCCTGGTGCTCGATCTGCGGCTGGCTTGTCGCGTTGCTCCTGTGGTAGAGCATGCGCTGGACGTCGTGCAGCTGCCAGGTTTTGTCATGGGTGAACTGTCCGTGGCTGGCCTGGAGGGTAGAGACCAGGCCCTGGGCGTCAAACTCAAAAACATTCACGCCTTGCATCGTGCCCTGGCCCGTCAGCGCACTGACGTTGACAAAAACGTTGTGCGTGTCTTGCCGCTCTTTCAGCCACGCCCCCGTCTGGCCAATGCTGATCTGCCCTTGGTAGCGGGCCTTGAGCAACTGTCCTGCGCGCTCGCTCAGCGGCGCCACATAGTCACCCATGGCAAAGGTCAGCACGACAAAGCCCAGCCCCAGCCCCAGCAGCGTGCGCAGCGCGCGCCAAGGCCCCAGGCCGCTGGTGCGCATGATGGTGAACTCCGAGCTTTGCGCCAAACTGGCCATGACAAAGATGGTGCCAATCAGCACCGTGATCGGCAGCAGCTCGTACAAATGGTTAGGGATCGCCAACACCACCTTGAGCAAGGCCTGCGACAGCGGGTAGCCGCCGCGCTCGCTACTGCCCACCCAGCGCAGTTCGTCGACAAAATCGAAGAAAAAGAACAGGGCCAAAAAGCCCAGCGTGACAAAGGCGACGGCGCGGATGATTTCGCGGTAGAGAAAGCGGCGGATGATTTTCATGGGGACTTACGCAAACATGCTGGATCGATGCTGCTTAGGGTGCAGACGGATTGTGCGCAAGCGCGAGCCTTGGGGTTTTGCGCAGGTCGCGTTCATGTTGCACGCACTCTGCGTTTGCCGGCCACCAACTGGCGCCAGCTCCAGTGGTTGTGGCGCGCGCCCAGCAGCAGCAAGCTGGCCACCAGCACACCGCCGTGCAAGGCCAGCACAAAGCCGGCGATTGGCAGTCGGCCCGAGCCAATCCAGCTTTGTCCCAGATTAAGAAGGTTGTAGTAGACGATAAAGGCAAACAAGGCCAGCGCCAGGTGGCCGCTGCGACCGGCACGCGGGTTGACGCTGGAGATTGACAAAGCCATCAGCACAAAATTCACCGCGGCCAGCCCCAACCCCAGCCGCCAAGACAGCTCGCCCAGATAGGACGCGTTGGGCGCGGCCAACAATTGCCGGGTGCTGAGCGCACGCGGCGGCGGCGCATCCGCGTCTGTTTGGCCGCCCGTGCCAATGCGGGTGCCATAGGTGACAAATTCGCTGATTTTGACGCTGCTGATTTTGGCGTTGCTTTGCGGGGCGCTGCGCTCCAGCCGTTGGCCGTCGTGCAGCAGGGCAAAGCGCTCACCCGTGATGGTGGTCAGTTGCGCACTGCGCGCCGAGGTGATGGCCTGGCCACCGGGGTCGGTGGCGGAAATAAAAATATTGTTCCCGCTTTGCTTGTCCGGCGTATCGCGCTCAATGAAGAAAACCCGGCCTCCGTTGGCCGATTCTTGGAATTGGCCCGGTGCAATGCGGTCGATATCGCTGCGTTTTTCATAGCGACTGCGCATCTCTTGCACCTGCTGGTTCGACCAGGGCCAGGCGACCAGCGAAAGCACGGCAATCAGCAGCAGCACCGGCCAGGCAAAGCCGAACAGCGGACGCAAAAAACTTGCCAGTCCACGCCCGCTGGAAAACCAAATGGCCATTTCGCTGTCGCGGTACATCCGTGACAGGCTGCCGACAATCGCAATAAACAGGCTCAGCCCCAAAATCGTCGGCAACTGCCCCAGCAAGGTGTAGGCCATGACGACCATCACCTCGGACGGGTTGACGCTGCCCCTGGCAGCCAGGCCCAGGGTGCGGATCAGCATCATGGTCATGACGACCGTGATCAGCACCACCAGCGTGGCACCAAAACTTCGTGTGAGCTCTTTGCGGATGGTGGAATGGAATAACATGGTGGGCAAAAATTACGCAAAATCGCTCTGGCAGCTGCGCCACAGGTGGTCTTGGACGGATAAGGACTTACGCAAAATCGCTCTAGCTAGGCATTTTTCCGCAGACAGTACATCTAGTATGGCTGGTCAAAAAAACGACGCCAGGGCGGTTTTGCGTAAGTCCTGCGGATGAAACCACCTGTTAGGGCTTAGCACGTCCCCGCAAAGATTAGGCCCAGTACGGCACAGAAAAACAACGCCGCCAAGGATATTTGGCGCAAGCTCTCTTCGCATTCAAGCACCTTGCCGTGGCGCCCAGGCACCAACCTTCAATGAAAGAAAAACCCGGATTATGAACTTTGAAATCAAGACCCTGGACCTTGCCGCAGCGGCAGCCGAAAAATGCGATGCCGTGCTACTGCTGGTCACCGAGGCCTTCAAGCCAGGACGCGACGCGCTCTCCAAACTGGTCGCCCATGCGCTGAAGGCGGGTGACCTCCAAAGCAAGGCCGGAAAAGTATTGCAGCTGTACCAATCCACCGCCGTTGCCGCACCACGCCTGGTGCTGGTCGGCGCTGGCGACGGCTCGCCGCGCCAGCTGCGTACAGCGACGCTGGCCGCCGTCGCCGCCAGCAATGGCAAAACCACCAAGCGGCTGCTGTTGCTGGTGGCGGGCAGTACGCCGGCCCAGGCCAATGCCAACGCCTGCGTGCGCGCCATGCTGCAAGCGGTGGCCGACGCCAGCTATGTCTACACCAGCACCAAGTCGGTGCCCGAAGGCCGACGCTTGCAACAAGTGTTGATCGGTGTGGCCAACGCCAGCGCCGTGGCGGACGGTTTTGCCCAAGGTGTAGCCCAGGTCGCCGGCGTCGAGCTGGCCAAGGAATGGGGCAATCGCCCGGCCAATTACGCAACACCAACACAGCTCGCCGACGCCGCCAAAGCGCTGGGCAAGCTGCCCCAAGTCAAGTGCGAAGTGCTGGGCCCCAACGAGGTCGCCAAACTCGGCATGGGCGCGTTCATGGCGGTCGCCCAAGGCTCGCGCCAACCGCTGCGCTTCATCGTGCTGCAATACCAAGGTGCGGCAAAAACACAGCCGCCCCAGGTGCTGGTCGGCAAAGGCATCACCTTTGACTCCGGCGGTATCTCGATCAAACCTGCGGCTGAAATGGACGAGATGAAGTACGACATGTGCGGTGCCGCCAGCGTGCTTGGCGTGTTCCGTGCGCTGACCGAATTGCGGCCCTGCATCAACGTCGTCGGCCTGATTCCGGCCTGCGAAAACATGGTCGATGGCGCAGCCGTCAAACCCGGCGACGTCGTCACCAGCATGGACGGCCAAACCATCGAAGTGCTCAATACCGACGCCGAAGGCCGCTTGGTTTTGTGCGACGCCCTGACCTATGCCGAACGCTTCAAGCCAGCCGCCGTGATCGACATCGCAACCCTTACCGGCGCTTGCGTGGTGGCGCTCGGCGGCGTGCACAGCGGCCTCTTCACCCATGATGAAAAACTCGCAACCGACCTGCTGGGCGCGGGCGCAGAGGCCCTTGACAGCTGCTGGCGGCTGCCGCTCGATGACGACTATGCCGAAGGCTTGAAGAGCAATTTTGCCGACGTCGCCAACGTCGCTGGCCGCGCAGGAGGCGCCATCACGGCGGCCAAATTCTTGCAACGCTTTACCTCCAAATACCGCTGGGCGCACCTGGACATCGCCGGCACGGCCTGGAAAAGCGGTGTCGCCAAAGGTGCGACTGGACGCCCGGTCAGCCTGCTGTTGGCCTATTTGCTGGCGCAATGTGCACCGACGACGGCAGCGGCAGCGGCGCCAGCGCCAAGCCCCAGCACGGCTGCGCGCAAAACCACGGCACGCACTGCGGCGCCCAGCAGCACGGCGGCCGCAAAGACGCGCAAAACCGCAGCCGCAACCCGCTCCTAAGACTTGGCGAAAACATGCTTGCTCGACACCTGCCGGCGCAACACCTGCCGGCTCAAAGTTGCCAACGGTATTTATGCGGCGTCCCCCATGCTGGCCATGGGTTTTCATGCAGGCCCACCGCCCTGGGCCGGTCTGCCGCCCCCACGGCACGGCCTCCACAGGATCGGCAGCGGCCTGCACCATGACCGAAGTCGCCTTCCATTTCAATGCTCCGGACAAGCTCGCCTATGCCTGCCGCTTGCTGCGCAAGGCCAGCGCCAGCGGCGCGCATTTGATCGTCACGGGCGACGATCAAATGCTGCACGCGCTGGACATTGCGCTCTGGCAATGGGCGCGGCATGAATTTATCGCGCACGCCATCGACGGCTGCCCCGCTGCCGTTTGGCAACGCTCGCCGCTGCTGCTCACCCGCAATGTGGCACAGACACGGCAGCGCCAGGTGTTGGTGAACCTGGGGCATGGCGTGCCGCCAGCTTTTAGTGAGTTTGAACGCCTGATTGAAGTCGTCAGCACCGAAGAAGCCGACCGGCTGGCAGCGCGGCCCCGCTGGACTTACTACAAAGCCCAGGGCCATCCCTTGGTCCAACATGCCTTGGACCGCCCTCGGACAGCCACATGAGCCGCAGCAACATCCCTCCTGACTGCATCCCCACACTGACCGACATCGTGCCGCCAGCCAGCACGGTTTTGGTGAAGGCCGGCGGGGTTGAGTGGGTCTGGGAGCTGGCCAGCACCGTGCCCACCCAGCCCAGCCAGCCAGAGCCAGACCACGACCCGGCACACGCCAGCGGCGACGCCAGCTCGACAGCGCCAGGTTTCTCCAGCGCTGCTGCCAGCCCCACTGCCAGCCCCGCAACTGGCCCCACGATCAGCGTCGATGTCGATGTCGATGTTGGTGTCGATGTTGGTGCTAGTGCTGATATCGATGCTGATATCGATATCGAAGCCGATGCCCAGGACGCCCACTGGCAACTGCTGCCCCAAGTCGACCACGACCAGGCGCGGGAAGAGCAAGCCCGTGCACTGGAAGATGCCCTGGTGGAGCGCATCATGCAGCGGGTGGAGCAAGCCCTGGGAAACACCTTGCACGAAGCCATCGCCGCCGCCGTGCACGCGCAGACCCAGCACCTGCTGCCCCAGCTGCGCGAAGGCCTTACGTCCGCGCTGCACCAGTCGGTCCACCGCGCTGTTGCCGAGGAACTGGCCCAGCACAGCCGCTAGCAGCCTGTCGAAATCAACCTAGAAACCGCAGTTGGATGCATACGAGGGTGCCGTGATCGGCGTGTCAGGCAAGGCGCGAGGACGCAGCGCACTCTTGTGCGCAAGGACGG
>JAYVXE010000254.1:0-5389 GCA_043785395.1 Burkholderiaceae bacterium
TCTCACCCAAGAGGTGAACGTGATCGAAGCAGAAAAATCCAATATCCATGCGGCGCTCCAGAAGAAAACAAGCGGTCAACTGCGGTTTCTAGGTTCAACGGCTTGGCCGGCCCAAGACCCAGCAGCTACCGGTGCAAGCCGCGCTCGTCGGGCTCGTCGGTTGAGGTGCTGATGACGCTGGTCGGCTCGCCCTTGGCGCGGCGCCAGCCGTAGACGACGTAGCCACTCAGCCCGTACAGCACGAACAGGCTGAACAACACTGTCGGTGGATGGATGTTGATGATGGCAATCACCAGCGCGATCAGCACAATCACCACAAACGGCACGCTCTTCTTCATCTGCACATCTTTGAAGCTGTAAAAAGGCACATTGGTCACCATCGTCAGCCCTGCGTACAGGGTGACGCCAAACAGCACCCAGCTAACCTGGCGCCAACTCAAGCCCAGCAGATCTTCCCCGCGCACGCCGATCTCGGTGGCCAACCAAATGAAGCCCGCCACCAGCGCGGCCGCAGCCGGTGACGGCAGGCCTTGGAAAAATCGCTTATCGACGACGCTGGTATTGACGTTAAAGCGCGCCAACCGCAAGGCGGTGCAGGCGCAGTAGACAAAGGCCGCAATCCAGCCCCAGCGGCCCAGCCCTTTGAGCGCCCAGACATAGGCAATCAAGGCCGGGGCAGCACCAAATGACACCATGTCGGCGAGTGAGTCCATTTGCTCACCAAACGCGCTTTGGGTGTTGGTCATGCGCGCCACACGGCCATCCAGACTGTCAAGCACCATGGCGCAAAAAACCCCGGCGGCGGCCAGGTCAAAACGACCATTCACGGCCATCACCACCGCGTAAAAACCGCCGAACAGCGCGGCCAAGGTAAAAAGATTGGGCAAGATGTAAATGCCCTTGCGCCGCTTGCGGGCCAGTGGCGCAGAGTCCGCTGGCTTTGTATCAAATTTATTCATAAATCAACCCATATCGCACGTATCACATACGTCAATAGCTATTAAATATATAGCAAAATCAACCCAGGCTGTCCACCTACAGTCCAGCAGCCGCAGTGTAAGCCTAGCAGCCAAGGCAAGGATGTACGCACAGCTCGGGAGGCGCGCGGGTTCGCCATGGGCCGGAACTGGGCCGGCCTCGAACTTGGGCTCAAAAAAGGCCACCGAGGTGGCCTTGGGCAGCAAGCCGGGCACGCGCCCAAGCTTAATTGCGGGTCTGATCAACCAGTTTGTTCTTCATGATCCACGGCATCATTTGGCGCAGCTGGGCGCCGACCACTTCAATTTGGTGCTCGGCATTGATGCGGCGGCGGCTGATCAGCGTCGGCTGGCCAGCGGCGGCTTCGAGCACGAAGCTCTTGGCGTATTCGCCGGTTTGGATGTCTTTCAAGACCGCCTTCATCGCCTTCTTGGTCTCGTCGGTGACGATCCGGGGGCCGGTCACGTACTCACCGTATTCGGCGTTGTTCGAGATCGAGTAATTCATGTTGGCGATACCGCCTTCATAGATCAAATCGACGATCAACTTGAGCTCGTGCAGGCACTCAAAGTAGGCCATCTCGGGCGCGTAGCCAGCTTCGACCAGGGTCTCAAAACCAGCCTTGATGAGCTCTACCGCACCGCCGCACAGCACGGCTTGCTCGCCGAACAGGTCGGTCTCGGTTTCTTCGCGGAAATTGGTCTCGATAATGCCGGCCTTGCCGCCACCGTTGGCCATCGCGTAGCTCAGTGCCAGGTCACGGGCCTTGCCACTCTTGTCTTGGTGCACCGCCACCAGGTGGGGCACGCCGCCACCTTGGGTGTAGGTGCCGCGCACCGTGTGGCCAGGGGCCTTGGGCGCAACCATCCAGACATCGAGGTCTTCGCGCGGCTGCACAAAACCGTAATGAACGTTGAAACCATGCGCAAACACCAACGAGGCGCCTTGCTTGATATGGGGGGCAACGTCGTTTTTGTAGACGGTTGCGATTTGCTCGTCCGGCAACAAAATCATGACGATGTCGGCGGCCTTGACGGCCTCGGCCACCTCGGCCACCTTCAAGCCGGCCTTCTCGACCTTGGGCCAAGAAGCGCCGCCACGGCGCAGACCAACCACGACTTTGACGCCGCTCTCATTGAGGTTTTGCGCGTGCGCATGGCCTTGGCTGCCATAGCCAATGATGGCAACCGTCTTACCCTTGATCAGGCTCAGGTCGCAGTCTTTATCGTAAAAAACTTTCATGCTAATAACTCCAGTTGAAATCGTTGAAATAAAAATAAGGACTTCCGCAGGCCTGCCCTGGCAACACCTGAGGGCAGGCTAAATCCGCAGGATTCTCTCACCCCGGCCAATGCCGCTGGCGCCGGTGCGCACCGTCTCCAAAATCGCTGAGCGCTCGATGGCGTGCAAAAAAGCGTCATTTTTGGCCTGGTCACCGGTAAGCTCGATGGTGTAGCTCTTGTCGGTGACGTCGATGATGCGCCCCCGAAAAATCTCGGCCATGCGCATCATTTCTTCCCGCTCCTTGCCCACGGCGCGCACTTTGACCAGCATCAGCTCACGCTCGGTATAAGCACCCTCCGTCAAATCAACCACCTTGACCACTTCGATCAAGCGGTTCAAGTGCTTGGTGATTTGCTCAATCACATCGTCCGAGCCCGAGGTCTGCAGCGTCATGCGCGACAGCGTCGCGTCCTCGGTCGGCGCCACCGTCAGACTCTCGATGTTGTAGCCCCGCGCCGAGAATAAACCCACCACACGCGATAAAGCGCCAGGCTCGTTTTCTAATAAAACGGCAATAATATGTTTCATACAGTGTTACATCCTCTTTTCGCCGCCCTCCCCAGCACACGGTAATGCACTGGCTTGGCGGGCAATAGATTCTTGAAAGGGCCATGAATTACTGCTTTTATATAGCAACAATCATATACCCAGCATGCGATAAAGCTTATTTTAATATAAATTCACAAACCGCGCAGCGCCAAACCCAGGGGTTGATCAGGATTCGGGCAAGCTGCTGGCCCAGCATCGGGCACCGTGTTGGGGAATTGTAAAAAACCACACAAAACCCAAGCACGGCCTGGCATGCAAACCGTGGCGATTACAAATCTTCGCTGCCCAGCAGCATCTCGGTCAGCCCCTGGCCGGCCCGGATCATGGGGAACACGTTTTCGGTCGGGTCGGTGCGAAAGTCCATGAACACGGTGCGGTCCTTCAGGCGGCGTGCTTCGCGCAGGGCCGGCTCAACATCCTTGGCGTGCTCGATCAGCAGGCCAACGTGGCCATAGGCCTCGGCCAGTTTGACGAAGTCGGGCAGGGCATCCATGTAGCTGTGGCTGTAGCGCCCCGCGTACTCGATTTCTTGCCACTGGCGCACCATGCCCAAATACCGGTTATTGAGTGAGCAGATCTTGATCGGTGTGTCGTACTGCAAACAGGTCGAAAGCTCCTGGATGCACATCTGCACCGAACCCTCCCCGGTGATGCAAAAAACCTCAGCCTGCGGCTTGGCCAGCTTGATTCCCATCGCATAGGGAATACCCACGCCCATGGTGCCGAGCCCGCCCGAGTTAATCCAACGCCGGGGCTCATCAAAACGGTAATACTGCGCCGCCCACATCTGGTGCTGACCGACATCCGAGGTGATATAGGTATCGGAGTCCTTGGTCATATTCCAAAGCGTCTCGATCACGTACTGCGGTTTGATAATGCCGTCGCTACCGGGATCGTATTTAAGGCAATCCCGCGCACGCCAACCCTCAATCGCCTCCCACCAAGCACCCAGCGCAGAAGCGTCGGGCCGGACACTGGACTCACGGATCATCGCAATCAGCTCGCCCAAAACCTCTTTCACATCACCAACAATCGGCACATCGACTTTGACACGCTTAGAAATACTCGACGGGTCAATATCAATATGGATAATCTTGCGTTCGTTTTGCGCAAAATGCTTGGGATTGCCAATCACCCGGTCATCAAAGCGCGCACCCACCGCCAATAACACGTCGCATTGCTGCATCGCATTATTCGCCTCGATCGTGCCGTGCATGCCTGGCATGCCGAGAAACTTCTTGTCGCTGGCTGGGTATGCCCCAAGGCCCATCAAGGTATTGGTGACGGGGTAACCCAGCAGGTCAACCAGGGTGCGCAGCTCTGCCGAGGCATTGCTCAGCAGCACACCACCACCGGTATAAATAAAGGGACGCTTAGCCGTCAACAGCCATTGCAAGGCCTTGCGGATCTGACCCGCGTGGCCGCGCCGCACCGGGTTGTACGAGCGCATGGCCACGCTCTCGGGGTAGCCGTGGTAGCTTGTTTTTTGGAAGGAAACGTCTTTCGGAATGTCGACCACCACCGGCCCGGGCCGGCCACTGCGGGCGATGTGAAAGGCTTTTTTCATCACCAAAGCCAAATCACGCACATCCTTGACCAGGAAGTTGTGCTTGACGATGGGTCGCGTGATACCGACGGTGTCGCATTCTTGGAACGCGTCCAAGCCAATCGCCGCTGTTGGCACCTGCCCGGTGATGACCACCAGCGGGATGCTGTCCATGTAGGCCGTCGCGATGCCGGTAACGGCGTTGGTTGCACCCGGCCCGGACGTCACCAACGCAACGCCCACCTCTCCAGTGGCACGCGCATAGCCATCGGCTGCGTGCACGGCCCCTTGCTCGTGGCGCACCAAGATGTGCTGGATCGTGTCTTGCTTATAAAAAGCGTCGTAAATATGCAACACTGCACCGCCGGGATAGCCCCAGACGTATTGAACGCCCTCGGCTTGCAGTGCCTTGATCAGGATTTCAGCGCCGCGCAATTCCTGCGGCGTCGAGGAAGGGCTGCTGGCAGCAGCAGCTGCCGAAATCATTTCAGATTGGGATAATTCCATGGTGAACCTTTGTGAATTTCTCTAACGAAAAACCTTGGGTGCTTCTTCACTGCGCTCTTATGAAGCCGTGTTGAAACTTGGGGCCAGCAGCCATGGGCGAGATTGCTTGCTTCGCCGGACCGTGACCCGTTTGTCTTTTGAATCGCAGCGAGGATTATGCACTGCCACGCTCCATCCCTGCAAAGAAACCAAAAATGACAAAAAAACACGAACACCAATGCCATAATCGAACCCAGCAACACAGACAAAGCGATGTTCAAAACACTTGCGTCAATTTATCCTTATTTGAGCAATTTTCCCGCAACCAGTGCACACCGCACTGACCAAGCAAAAGTCCAGGGTGCTCTGGCGGACCCATTCAAAGTTCGCCAAAGCGGTTTGTGCAAGTCCTAGACCAGCACCCCAATCCGACAAACTTAACCCCTACGGCTCGCACCTGCGGCCCGCATTCCTCTTGGCAACCGAACAAGAACTCTCCCTCTTCCTCAAAAGCGTAGAAAAACGCGCCTTCAAACGCTCGGTCTA
>JAYVXE010000255.1:0-5378 GCA_043785395.1 Burkholderiaceae bacterium
GATCTGCTGGGCCAGCGCATGACCGGCCTGGGCGCGCAGCGCTATGCGCAGGCCGGGCTGGCGCGCACCTTCCAGCATGTGCGCTTGCTGGGCCAGCGCAGCGTGCGCGACAACGTCGCACTGGGTGCCCACTTGCGCGGTCGGCGTGGTTGGCTGGCCTCGATGCTGCGGCTCGACCGGGCCGAGGAGGCCGCCTTGTTGGGCGAGGCACAAGCCCAGCTGGAGCGCTGTGGCCTGGGCGCACAGGCCGACCGCCCAGCGGCCAGCCTGCCGCTGGGCCAGCAGCGGATGGTGGAGATTGCCCGGGCGCTGGCGGCCAACCCCAGCGTCTTGCTGCTCGACGAGCCCGCCGCCGGCCTGCGCCATCTGGAGAAGCAGGCGCTGGCGGCCCTGTTGGCCCAGCTGCGCAGCGAGGGCCTGGCGCTGGTGGTGGTCGAGCACGATATGGAGTTCGTGATGAACTTGGCCGACCGCATCACCGTGCTCGAATTTGGCCAGGTGATCGCCCACGGCAGCCCGCAGCAAGTGCAGCAGGATGCGCGCGTGCGCAGCGCTTATTTGGGCAGTGCGGACGATGCGCTGGAGGACGCTGTTGCGCCGACGGGTTCCGCAGTACCGGCAGTCCCCGCAGTCCCAAGCACCCAGGCCGTGCCGCCTGTGCTGCTGGAGTTGCGCGATTTTTCGGTCCACTACGGCGCGGTGGCTGCTGTGCACGGCGTGGATGTGCAGATTCGGGCGGGTGAGATTGTTTGCATCATTGGCCCCAACGGTGCTGGCAAGACCAGCCTGCTGTCGGCCCTGATGGGCTTGCAGCCGAGCCAGGGCGAACTCTGGCTCGACGCCCAGCAGCTGCGCCGCCCGAGTGTGGAGCTGTTGGTCGCCCAAGGACTGGCCTTGGTGCCCGAAAAGCGCGAGCTGTTTGACGCCATGTCGGTCGCCGACAACCTTTTGCTCGGCGGCTTTGTGCGCTGGCGGCGCGGCCAGCGTGACCAGGCTGCGCGCATGGACGAGGTGTTTGCGATTTTTCCGCGCCTGCACCAGCGCCGCGCCCAGCTCGCTGGCACTTTGTCGGGCGGCGAGCGCCAAATGCTGGCGATTGGCCGGGCTTTGATGGCGCGCCCGCGCCTGCTGCTGCTCGATGAGCCCTCGCTCGGCCTGGCGCCGCTGATCGTGCGCGAGCTGCTGGGCACCGTGCGGGCCTTGCGCGACCAAGGCGTGGCCGTGCTCTTGGTAGAGCAAAACGCCCGCGCCGCCTTGCAAAGCTCCGACCGCGCCTATGTGCTGGAGATGGGGCGGGTGGCGCTCAGTGGCGCGGCGCGTGATCTGCTGCACGACCCACGGGTGGTCGAAACCTACCTGGGGTTGGGTGGGCGCTGAGCGCTGTGGCAGCGTTGCTACGCCGGGCCTTGTTTAACACGACTTACGCAAAAATCCACAGGTAGCGTTTTTCAACAATCTCAGACGCTACAGGTAGTGTCTATCAACAAGGTTTGCGTAAGTCCTATTTAAAAGGCAGGCGCTGTTCTAGCGACTCCAGGTAGGCGGCGACGCCGCTGCCCTCACGCACCAAGAAACGCTCCACCGCATCGGCAAACGCCGGGTGCGCCAGCCAATGGGCGCTGCGGGTGGTGACGGGCAACAGCGCGCGCGCCATTTTGTGCTCGCCCTGGGCGCCGCCTTCAAAGCGCTGGACGCCGTGGGCAATGCACCACTCAATCGGCTGGTAATAACAGGCCTCGAAGTGCAGGCAGTCGACGCGCTCTATCGCACCCCAGTAGCGGCCATAGGCGGCTTGCGGTGGGTTTTTTAAAGGAAATTGGCTGCTATCGCTTGTACTGCATACGTCTATAGCTATCAAACTTGATGCTATGGCCTGGCCTGCACGTTCGGCCACAAACAGCAGCCAGGCTTCGGGCTGGGTGTCGGCCAGGCGTTGGAAGAAGTCGCGCGTGAGGTAGGGCGCATTGCCGTGCTCTAAGTAGGTGCGCTCGTAGCAGAGGTAGAAAAAATCCCAGTCCGCCGTGCTGATGGCGCGGCCCTGACAGACGCGAAAACGCACGCCGGCAGCAGCGACTTTGCGCCGTTCTTGGCGGATGTTTTTGCGTTTTTCGCGGCTCAGCGAGGCCAGGAAATCTTCAAAATCGCGGAACGGCAGGCCGGGCTGGACGCTGTCTCGGCCCGGGCTTGCGTCCTGCGCGGCTGCGTTCTCTGACGCGCCATCCGCCGCCTCCTGCGCCACCGCAGCACGCCCAGGGGCCGCATTTTGCCAATGGAATTGCACCGTGCTGCGCAGCAGCAGCCCGGCTTGGGCGCAGGCCTGGAGGTCGGCCTCAGTGCCGAACAGAAGGTGCAGCGAGGACAGCTTTTCCGCCGCGCACCATTGCAACAGCGCTTGCAGCAGCAGGTCGCGGGCGCGCTCGTCAACGGCCAGCAAACGGCTGCCGGACACCGGCGTGAAGGGCGCGGCGAGCAAGGCCTTGGGGTAGTAGTCCAGGCCGTGTTGCTGGTAGGCATCGGCCCAGGCCCAGTCGAACACGTACTCGCCGTAGGAGTGGCTTTTGAGGTAGAGCACGCAGGCCGCGTGCAGCTGCGCGCCGTGCCAAAGGGTGAAGAAGCGCGGCGCCCAGCCGGTGGCCGCGCAGGCACTGCCGCTGTCGTGCAAGGCGCTCAGGTACTCATGGCGCATGAAGGGGCTGCTGTGCGCCTGGGCTTGGAGCAGCGCGTTCCAGGCGCCGGCATCCACCGCCTGCGGCGTGTCGGCCAGGCGAATGACATAATTCGCTGCTGTCACGCCGTGCCCGCCTTCTTTGTCAATAATTTGTTGCCTTGTTGCAACGGTGGATTCAGTTTCATGGCTCTTTCTATTGCGATTGCCCAGCTCAACTTCATGGTGGGCGACACAGCGGGCAATGCCCAAAAAATCATCGACGCCGCCCAACGTGCCTATGCCCAAGGTGCGCGGCTGCTGTTGACGCCCGAGCTGTCGATTTGTGGCTATGCGGCGGAGGATTTGCTGTTGCGCCCGTCCTTTTTGGCAGCCTGCGATGATGCCGTGAAAACGGTGGCCACGGCCCTGGCCGGTTTGGAGGGCTTGGCGGTGGTGGTCGGCCACCCCGGCGCGGTGCCGGGTGCAAGGCCGCCTGGTGGCGCCGAGAACGGCGGCGCACGCTGCTTCAACCTGGCCAGTGTGCTGCGCCACGGGCGCATCGAGCACAGCTACGCCAAGCGCGAATTGCCCAATTACCAAGTCTTCGATGAGTTGCGCTACTTCGCGCCCGGCAACGCGGACTGCGTGTTTGAGATCGGAGCCGGCACTGATGCGCTGCGGGTCGGCCTGCTGATCTGCGAAGACGCCTGGTTCGAGGCCCCGGCGCGGCTGGCCCAGCAGGCCGGGGCCGAGCTGCTGGCCGTCATCAATGCCTCGCCTTTTTATGTCGGCAAGGGAGGCGAGCGGGTCGCGCACATGGCCGGGCGCGCACGCGCAAACGGCCTGCCACTGGTGTACGCGCATCTGGTGGGGGCGCAAGATGAGCTGGTGTTTGATGGCGCATCATTTGCCTTGCACGCCGACGGCACACTGGCGTTGCAGGCAGCGGCTTTTCAAGAAAAACTGGTGTTTTTGCCCGTAAAACGTGCGCAGAGTGCTATCATTTTTGATTTTGACACTGGTGTTGATGCAGAGGCCTTGGCGCACCAGCCTGCGCCGTTGTCGCCAGAGGCCGAGCTTTGGGCCGCCTTGGTGCTGGGCTTGCGCGACTATGTGGAAAAAAACGGCTTCCCCAGCGTGCTGCTCGGCTTGTCGGGCGGCATTGACTCAGCCCTGGTGCTGGCGCTGGCGGTCGATGCACTGGGGCCGCAGCGGGTGCGCTGCCTGATGCTGGCGTCGCCGTACAGCGCCGAAATTTCCCTGCTTGATGCGCGCGCGATGGCGCAGGGCCTGGGCGTGCGCTACGACGAAATGCCGATAGCGCCGCTGATGGAGGCCTTTCGGGTCGCGTTGGCGCACGAATTCCAAGGCCTGCCCGAGGACAGCACCGAAGAGAATTTGCAAGCGCGGATTCGCGGCGTGCTGCTGATGGCCTTGTCGAACAAAGGCGGCGCGATGGTGCTGACGACCGGCAACAAGAGCGAGCTGGCAACCGGCTACTGCACGCTGTATGGCGACATGGCGGGCGGCTTTGCGGCGCTCAAGGACGTTAGCAAAACCCGTGTTTTTGCATTGGCGCGCTGGCGCAACGCCAACGATCCCTTTGGCCGCGGCAGCAGCCCCATTCCGGAGCGCACCATCACCCGCCCGCCCAGTGCTGAGCTGCGCCCCGACCAAACGGACCAAGACAGCCTGCCGCCATATGCGGTGCTGGACGCCATCATCGAGCGTTATGTGGAGCAGGATCAGGCGCTGGAGCAGATCGTTGCGGCTGGCTTTGAGCGCAGCGAGGTCGAGCGCGTGCTGCGGCTGATCCGCATCAATGAGTACAAAAGGCGACAAGCGCCGGTGGGCAGCCGGGTGACGCCGCGCGGCTTCGGCAAAGATTGGCGTTACCCTATGAGTAACCGATTCCGCAACTGAACGCTGCCGCCAAGACAGCCTCATTTTTTTACCTGCACACCTTCCTATTGGCGATCTTTTATGAAACAAATCACCGCGGTCATCAAACCCTTCAAGCTCGAAGAGGTGCGCGAGGCCTTGGCCGAATGTGGCGTCACCGGCCTGACGGTCAGCGAAGTCAAAGGTTTTGGCCGCCAAAAAGGCCATACCGAGCTCTACCGGGGGGCCGAGTATGTGGTCGACTTCCTGCCCAAGGTGAAGGTGGAAGTGGTGGTCAAGGAGGTCGATGTGGAGCGCTGTGTCGACGCCATCGTGGCCGCCGCCCGTACCGGCAAGATTGGGGACGGGAAGATTTTTGTGACCAATGTGGAACGGGTGGTGCGCATCCGCACCGGTGAGGAAGACGAGGCGGCGGTGTAGCTGTGTAGCGGCGTGCCGGTGCTGGCTTGCCGCTAGGGGCTTGTCAGACTTGGTCGACCAAGTCCGACCGGCTCCTTAGGCCACCAGGCCTGTAGCCTGCACCAGCGCAGGCAGCAGCACAGCAGGGTCTGCGTCCACCTGCACCATCTCCATTTGCGTCTCCTGCATGAAGCCGTTGCGCACGCTGGTGCGCATGAAGGCCAGCAACTCATCGTAGTAGCCCTGGGTGTTCAAGATGCCGATGGGCTTGGCGTGGTAGCCAATTTGGCGCCAAGTCCAGATCTCGAACAACTCCTCGAAGGTTCCAATGCCGCCTGCCAGCGCGATGAACGCGTCCGAGCGCTCGGCCATCAAGGCTTTGCGCTCGTGCATGGTGGCGACCACGTGCAACTCGTCACAGAGCCGGTTG
>JAYVXE010000256.1:0-1559 GCA_043785395.1 Burkholderiaceae bacterium
CTCTCACCCAAGAGGTGAACGTGATCGAAGCAGAAAAATCCAATATCCATGCGGCGCTCCAGAAGAAAACAAGCGGTCAACTGCGGTTTCTAGGTTGAACCAGTCTGCATCCTCCAACGGCCGGTGCATCACCATCTCGGCCAGCGCCCCCTGTCGTGTGCGTCTTGCAAGGCCGCAGGGGGCTTACGCGCTCTAGTACGGCAGACATTTTTGCGCTCCTTGGGCGACCATCTTGATCGTTGGCGGATCATGCGTAGTTTCTATGGACACTTTTTTTGTTTCAATGGATCTATTTTGGTTGTCGGAAATTTGGGCCGTCTGCCGGACGCGGTGGCCGCCGTGGATAGTCAGCCGGGGTTGGCTTGCCAGCAATGCGGCAGCAATTCCTGTAACGCTGGTTCAGCTCAAACACCGTGCGCAGGTACACATAGGTTGTCAAGTTCCGCCTGTTTGTATCCCAGTCAACGCTGTCTTCCGGGCATGGGCGGAGTGTTCCATTGCTGGGAGTCAATGCAATCTGGCGTGCACGACGTTTACCATGCCAGTTCAGGCCGTATTTTTCGTCAGACTCCAGCGCACTGGCGTCGCCAATCAAGCCCTTCAGCACCTCCACATTGAGGCTTGCCGTGGTCTTGCCGCCCTGCACGGTCTCGGTCAACAGCTCTGGGAACAGGGCTTTGAGCTTGGCGATGTTGTCGGCCATGAGGTCGGCGCTTTGCGCTTCAGGCGAATGTGCTTCGATTTTTTGGAGGGTCATGGTGTTCGGGTTCAATCTTCGGCTGGGACGACAGGCACGGTGTAGCGCTGCTCGGGGTGGTTTTCCATTTCGGGAATGGTGTAGGCCAAAACGCCTTCTGCCACCATGGGGGAGAGGAATTCGCGCACCAAATTTTTAGGGTCTCGCCGCCCTAGTAGGGTAGCGAGTTCGCGCGCGCTCAGCGCCTGAAACTGGCAAAGCTCTTGCAGCAGAGGCTGCAAGACGCTGCGGCGGGGTTTGCGGCCTAATGACGCCATTTTTTGACGCAGGCTCTCGGGAATACGCACCAGTAACTGGTGTGTATTGGGTCTGGGCTGGTGTGTATTGGGTTCGGGCTGGTGTTCATCTGATGCGGGTGCTGCGTAATGGATGTCCATCGCAGCGCCCGGCACGTAATACGTGCGACTCCCACTGCCTTTCATGTCTAAGAGGGCTAAGTCACGCAAACTCACAGGCTCCAGGAACATTGCTTTGAGTTTGACGATGTTGTCGGCCATGAGGTCGGCGCTTTGCGCCTCTGGCAATTGGCTGCGATTTTTTGGATCTCATCTGGATGATTTTTTGGTATTTTTCGGCTCTGAGCTTGTTCAGGCGTCTTGGATGCCGCCCATCTGGCGGTCGAACGACTGGCGGATCAGGCCCATCACATAAGGCAGTTCATCCACGCTGCTCAAGCCAACATCCACGTCGCCATTGCCCCTGCGGCCAATGTTGGAGATGTCCCGGCACAAGCCTTTGGGGTCTTCAATGTCGTCCATGCCCAGGTTGAGAATCAACAGCAGGCGCTTGGCTTGGGGCACCA
>JAYVXE010000257.1:0-5351 GCA_043785395.1 Burkholderiaceae bacterium
ATATTGGATTTTTCTGCTTCGATCACGTTCACCTCTTGGGTGAGAGCGCTATGCACCCGATGGCACCGCGCTCGTATGCATCCAACTGCGGTTTCTAGGTTGAACCACTGCGCAAGTGCAGCAAGCTTGAATTGCTATATAATTGATAGCAGTTTACGCTTATTACATAAGCGCTATAGGCCTATTTCTCTTAAATTCTCCATCCGACATTCCCACCCCCACACCCGAACCATGACGCCCCTGCCCCACGACATCGCCCAACTGCGCAAGAGTTACGAGCGCGCCGAATTGGACGAAAGCGCATCCCACGCCAACCCGCTGCAGCAGTTTGAACAATGGCTGGGTGAAGCCATTGCGGCACAGCTGCCCGACCCCAACGCCATGACACTGGCAACCGTGGGCAGCGACCTGCGCCCCAGCACCCGTATCGTGCTGCTCAAAGGGCTCGATGCACGCGGCATCGTTTGGTATACCAACTACGACAGCCGCAAGGGCCAGCAACTGGCGGGCAACCCGTATGCGGCGCTGCAGTTCCACTGGGTCGAGCTGGAGCGGGTGGTACGGATCGAAGGCGTGGTCGAGCGGGTCAGCGCCGAGGAAAGCGACGCCTATTTCAAAAGCCGCCCGCTCGACTCTCGCATCGGCGCCTGGGCCAGCCCGCAAAGCCAGGTGATCCGTGGGCGCACTGTGCTTGTCGCCAACGCCGCCAAATACGGGGCGCAGTTTCTGCTACAACCGCCCCGCCCCGCCCACTGGGGCGGATTGCGGCTGGTGCCCGACACCTGGGAGTTCTGGCAGGGACGCAAGAGCCGATTGCACGACCGGCTGCGTTACCGGCTGCACAACCAGCAAGACGCCGCGTCAACAGACTGGCTGCGGGAACGCCTGGCGCCCTGACGCGCCCTTCCAGGGATGGGCGTCGATGCGGTTTTGCAAGGCCGCTGGGAGTTGCGTGTAAAAAAACTTCGAGCCCGTATTTTGTCGCCCGCAGGTTTTAGAACGCCACGCGCACCCCGACCGTCAGGCTGCGCCCCATCAGCGGCGCTGCGTTCTTGATGAAGGACGTATGGCTGAACGCCAGCGTGTCGGTCAGGTTGCTGGCCTTGAGGTAGATTTGCACCGGGTAGGTCTGGGTGCGCAGCTTGTAGCCCAGCGCCACATTCAGCATGTTGTAGCCGGGTGTCTCTGTCTCAAAGTCTGCAATACGGGTCTGGCGCGCCACGCGAAACCACTCCACCTCGCCCTGCCACTGCTGCCAGTTCGCGTCCAGCCGCACCCCGAGCCGTGTGGCGGGAATACGCGGCAGGTTGCGGCTCCCGGCGCGGCCGTCCCCGCTCTTCAAGCTTGCGCGCACATGGTCACCAAACACAGTCGCGCCCAGCACGCTGTTGAAGCGCTGCCGCACTTGGCCCTCGATGCCGGTGAACGACACGTCGCGCTGGGTGTAGTCGATGAGCTGCAGGCCATCCTGTTCGTCCACCGTGTTGGCATAGATGTAGTTGCTGACGCTGTTGCGGAAGACGCCCACCGAGAAAGTCGTGGGCCCGGCCAGTTTGCGCAGGGTCAGCTCGAGGTTGCGCGAGGTTTCTTTCTTCAGCCCGGCGTTGCCGCGCTCGTAGGTGCTGGTGGCCATGTGCAGGCCGTCGGCATACAACTCCTCAGCGCTGGGCAGGCGGTGGGAGCGGCTGAACGATGTGCCCAGCGAATAAGCCGGGGCCAGTTTCCACACCGCGCCCACCGACGCGGAAGTCCCCGAGTGTTTACGCACAAGCTCTGACGTCTGCGCCGTTGCGCGCTGCCAGTCGTGCCGCAAGGCGGCCTCCAGGCGCACATCGCCCCAGCGGTATTCCTCCAGCAGGAACAGCGCGTTCTTGCGGGTGACCGTGGGCTGAATAAAAGCCTCTTCGCCCAGTGCACTGAAGTCACGCTGCGACGCCTGAAAGCCCAGCATGCCCCTCAGGCCCATCAGGCCCGCAATCGGCGCATGCTCCATCTCCACGCGGCCATCGCGGGCCTTGTTGGTAAAGCGGGTGGCAACCTCTTCCGCCTCGATTTCCTCATGCCGGTAGTCGGTGGAGCTGGCGCGCACGCGGATTTTTGAGATACCCGCCACCGGCTGCAGGTACTCACCGCGCAGGTCCCAGCGCTCGCTGCGCAGCTTGACGAAGGGCACGGCCTCTGCGCCGTGCTCAGGCTCGGCCTCCCCCTGCGCCGCCCCGTGGTTGTGTCCGTGCTCCCCGCAATGCAGCTTGTCACCGTGGAGATGGCAGCCTTCAAACGAATGCGCGTGGCCTGGCAGGCCGTAGCTGTTGCGCTGGCTGGTGTAGGCCAGGCCGATGTAGCCCTTGTCGCCAATCCAAGACAGGCCCAGGCTGCCGGTGTCGGTTTCGTTGAAGCTGCCGTCCACCCGGCGGCCTTCCCCCCAACCTCGGCCCACCCGGTAGGCGTTCGCATCACGCTTCACTCCTTCGGCATGGAGCGCAAAGTTACCGCTCCCGGCCGTGATGCCGAAGGCGCCTGCGGCCTCATGTGCACCTGTGTTGGCGCGCAGCTCCCCATGTCCTTCCACGCCGTTCTCGGGCAGGGCGGTGGGGATTTTATGGTCCAGCACATTCACCACCCCGCCCACGGTGCCGCCGCCGTAGACAAGTGCAGATGGCCCGCGCAACACTTCAATCTGCTGCGCCAGCATCGGCTCCACCGCCACCGCATGGTCTGGGCTGATGGTGGAGGCATCGTGCACCTCAGAGCCGTCGGACAACACGCGCACACGCGGCCCGTCCATGCCTCGGATGATGGGCCGCCCGGCCCCGGCGCCAAAGTGGCTGGAGCGGATGCCAGCTTCACCCTCCAGGGTCTCGCCCAAGGTGGCCTCGCGGCGCAGCACCAGTGCGTCGCCCTCCAGCACACTCACCGGTGTACTCATGTCACTGCTGCCCAAGGCCAGCCCGCTGGCGGAAATGGTGAGTTCTGGCAGGGTGCCCGCCGGACTTGCCTCCTGGGCCAGGCCCGGTGCGGCGTAGGCGGCCAGGATCCAAAGTGTGGAGACGCACAAAGGATGGCGCGCAGGCGCATGGGTGCCAGCACGAGGAGACAGCTGTGCAGTGTTTTTTTGCATGGAAACTTTCGAAATACGAGGATGTGGCGCACGTGTGAACGCCGCCCAGGACTGCAACGAGCCCGAAACAAGGCGAAAAAGCACCCGCAGCGGCTTGGCCAGCTACAGGTCAAAAACAGGAATGGAGGTAGGGCGCAACGGCAGCGGGCGCGCTGGCCCAGGCCGCCGACTTCAGGCGCAGGCAGGCGGGCCGCGTGCGTCAAAAAACGCCACCAAGCGGGCCCTGGCCGCGCCGACCCGGTGGCGCAGGGTGAAGCCGATCGCCACCGCCGGCAACACCAGCAGCGGCGTGCCCGTACCCAGGTCGCCGTGGGTTTGCTGGTCGTACACGCGGCAGTCGGGGACATCGCCGTGTGCGGGCACGAGGCGTTCAACCAGCCACCCAGCCAGCGGCATCGAAACACCGTCGGCAAACGCCTGCTCCGCGCCCTCAGCGGCATGGGTTTGGTGGCCTTGCGGCTGGGTCTGCGCGTGCGGCACACGCCCACCGTGCAGCACGCCGTGCACCAGCCCCAGCGCCGGGGTCAGCACCAGCGCCAGCAACAGCCAGCACAAAAAGACAGGCCGCAAAGACATGCTTATGGCGCCCCTACCGCAGCCGTGCAGCGCAGGCCGTGGGTGCACAGCCAGGGGTCAATCGGGCCAGCAGCGGTCGTAAAAATGTGGTGTGCCATGGCGCGGGAACGGTGTTATTTTTGGAAAAATACAAATAACGCAACTAAGTTGCATTACATTTATCGCAACTCGGTTGCATTATCACCGCAACTGCATTGCCGCCGCCAGCGCGACCTGCGGGTCTCGCAATCCACACCTTGCGCCTGCTATTCAAATAAAATGATAGCTATAAGCGCATAGCCACTAAGCGAAAGAAGCCTAAAAACCTTAAAAAATACATGCTTTCGCCCTGCCACAGCCCACCAGGCTGCGGCGGCAAGCCCTCTTGTTTTTCCTTTTTTTTCAACCGCACTGAGAACGTCACCATGCAAAAATCTCTTGTTTTATCCCACCGCTCCACCCTGCTCTACCTGCTGGCGGCCGGCCTGCTCAGCGCCTGCGGCGGCGGTGGTGGTAACGATAGCGGCAGCGGCAGCGGCAGCAGCAACACACCCGCACACAAAGACACCGATGTCAACACGGCCGGACGCATCGCCCTGGCGGAGAACGGCGCCAAGGCCTTGCACATACTGGACCTCGACACCGGTCGTGTTGAGGCCACCCACCAGCTCGATGACACGCCGTCTGCGCTGTATGCCAGCCCAGGCGGGCGCTACATCACCGCAATGCAACGCAGCCAAAACCAGGTTCAGTTCGTCGATACCGGTGTGTGGCAGGAGGACCACGGCGACCATCCGCATGACTACAAACAGGCGTCGCGCCTGGTTGGCTGGAAACTGGCCGGCGCACGCCCAACCCACTATGACGTGCAGGCCGGCAAACAGGCGGCCTTCTTCATGGATGGCAATACCGCCGCCAACCCGGTGCAAAACGCCAGCGTAGAGCTGATCACGGACGCATCGATTGCCACCGGCAACACCGTGGCGTCGCTCGCACTCAGTCTGCCCATCCATGGCCTGGGTATGCCGTTCAACAACCAGCTGCTGGCTGTTTACCGTGCCCCGGATGCCGAAGACACCCTGCCCACCCACTTGGAGCTGTACCAGCGCGCAGGCAGTGCCTACACACAGGTGCGCCGCGTCGCAACCCGCTGCAACGGCATGCATGGCAGTTTTTCGTCGGGAACCTACACCGTGGCCGGTTGCAAGGACGGGGTTTTGCTCTACAACCACGCGGCCGATGCAGCCGTCAGCGACCAAAAGCTGGCCACCGCCGTGCGGGTGGGCAGCCTGACCGGCCACGCCAAACTGCCTGGCCAGTTCATCGGCATAGGCAACGAAGGAGCCGCACCCGCAGCCGTGACCACCCGCTTTTATGCGATCAACGGTGCAGCCGCCAGCGCCACGCCTCTGGTGCCCAAGGACTGGGACACGGGCCGAACGCAGGTGGCCCATGGTTTTGACCGCAGCGGCACACGTTTCTACATTCTGGACGACCAAGGAACGCTGGTGGTCTTGCAGCGCCAGGGCAGCGGCTGGGTCACCACGGCCCGCATTGCCGCAGCCATTGCGCACATGCCCACGGCGGCCCCGGCCCCCACCTTCACCGCCAACGGTGCACGCGACGAGGTCTACCTGAGCGACCCGCGCGCCCAACAGCTGGTGGTCATCAACAGCCT
>JAYVXE010000258.1:0-5319 GCA_043785395.1 Burkholderiaceae bacterium
TGGCTGGCGCTGCGCCTGCCGGGCAGCATGGTGTGTGTGGTGATCGCGCTGGCCGCCACCTTCGTCGCCGAGCATTACGGCGGCCCGCAGCTTTTGTACGCACTGCTGATTGGCCTGGCCTTTCACTTCCTGATGGCCAACCCCCAGGTCAAGCCCGGCATCGACCTGTGCGGGCGCAGCGTGCTGCGCATTGGCGTCGCCCTGCTGGGCGCACGCATCACGCTCAGCCAGGTGGCCGCACTCGGGCCGGGCTCGGCGTTGCTGATCGTGCTGGCCGTGGCCGCAACGATTGGCGTGGGCGTACTGCTGGCGCGCAGCCTCAAGCGGCCGCGTGAAGAGGGCTTGCTCAGCGGCTGCGCGGTCGGCATCTGCGGCGCATCGGCGGCGTTGGCGGTCTCCTCGGTGCTGCCGCAAACGCCTGCCAACGAGCGCTTCACCCTGCTCGCCGTGGTTGGCGTGACCGTGCTGTCGACGCTGGCCATGGTGCTCTATCCCTTTGCGCTGCAACTGCTGGGCCTGACGCCGCAGCAGTCGGGCATCTTTTTGGGCGGCACCATCCACGACGTGGCCCAAGTGGTCGCCGCCGGAATGATGCTCGGGCCAGAGGCTGGCGATACCGCAACCGTCGTCAAACTGTTTCGCGTGATGCTGCTCATGCCGATCGTGCTCGGCGTGGCACTGCTTTACCGCAAACACCCGGCGGTCAAAGTCAGCGACGAGCGGGTGCCGCTGATTCCGGGCTTTTTGCTGGCCTTCATCGTGCTGGTGTTGCTGGCCAGCATTGGCGTGTTGACGCCGGCCTGGGTCCAAACCGCCAGCGACAGCTCGCGCTGGCTGCTGGTCACCGCGATTGCCGCAGCGGGCGTCAAAACCAGCTTTGAAGACCTGCTCAAACTCGGCTGGCAGCCGGTGCTGATGCTGGTGGGTGAGACACTTTTTATTGCCGCGCTGGTGCTGGCGGGGGTGTTGGGTTTGCGCCTAGGGCTCGCGCCCTGAAGAGCGCCGCGCTTCGCTTTGCGAAGCCTGGTGCGGGCGTGTGTTGCAGGCTGTGTTGCACGCTGCCTGGCTGCCGGGCTGCCGGGCTGCCTGGTTACTGCCAGCGCAGCAACTCCAGCGCCACGCTGCCCTGCGAGCTGCTTAAAGTCAGGCCGCCTTCTTGCACCGTGGCTTGCAGCTGCATGCTGCGCTCGGCCAAGCTGGCCAGCGCTTGTGCGGCATCGGTGGGGATGCGCAGTACCGACAGATTTTTGCTGCGCGCGAGCTTGCTGGCGATGCCGCGCCACCAGATGTCGGCAGCATGGCTGAAGCTGTAGACCAGCACCTGGTCGGCTTTGCCGCAGGCGCGGATGATGGGTTTTTCCTCTGGCTGGCCCACTTCAATCCAAAGCCGGGTGCGGCCGGTGAAGTCGCGCAGATAGACATCGGGGTCGTCCGGGTTGGACAGGCCGGCGCCAAAGGCGAGCGTGCCGTCGCCGTTGAGAGTGGCTTGCAGCTGGTAGGCGTTCAGGGCCAGCGCGGCCAGCCGTACCATCATTCGCTCATCGGTCTCGCTTGGGTGGCGGGCCAGGGTCAGCCCGTGGTCGGCGTAGTAGCCGTGGTCGATGTCGGCAATTTGCAGATGGGCTTTGAAAATGGTGGATTTGGTGGCCATGGGACTTTTTCTATCGTTCCGTCTTAACTGTCATGCACTGGGCCAAGCAGCACCGAGCGATGAAGCCGCGCCGCGAGACGAGCGCGCCGCTTCCAGGCCACCCGTGGATTTGGCTCTGCCAGGCCACCGGGTGCGCTCCCTTGAGGGGGCGAGCGCCGCAGGCGCTTCGGGGGTGTTTCACGTTAAACCCGACGCGCCAGCGCCGCTGCGCGGCCGATGTAGCTGCTTGGCGTCAAGGCCAGCAGGCGCTTTTTCTCGACTTCGGGAATCTCCAGGCTGTGGATCAGTCCGTGCAGCGCCGCCGCACTGACGGTCTTGCCGCGTGTGACTTCCTTGAGTTTTTCGTAAGCACCGGCCACGCCGTAGCGGCGCATCACGGTCTGGATGGGCTCGGCCAACACTTCCCATGCACCGTCGAGGTCGGCGGCCAAGGATTCTTCGTTGATTTCGAGCTTGTCCAGCCCGACTTGGAGCGAGTGGTAGGCCAGCGTTGCATAGCCTATGGCCACGCCCATATTGCGCAGCACGGTGGAGTCGGTCAGGTCGCGTTGCCAGCGGCTGATCGGCAGCTTTTCGCTCAGGTGGCGGAGCAAGGCGTTGGACAGGCCGAGGTTGCCTTCGGCGTTCTCGAAGTCGATCGGGTTGACTTTGTGCGGCATGGTCGACGAGCCGATTTCGCCGTCTTTCAAGCGCTGTTTGAAGTAGCCAAGCGAGACATAGCCCCAGACATCGCGCGACCAGTCGATCAGGATGGTGTTGGTGCGGGCGAGGGCATCAAACAGCTCGGCCATGTAGTCGTGCGGCTCGATTTGGGTGCTGAAGGGCTGAAAGTCCAGGCCCAGACCCAGCGGCTCAGGCGTTTCGATGACTTTGCGGCTGAAGGCCTCCCAGTCAAAGTCGGGCCAGGCGGCCAAATGGGCGTTGTAGTTGCCGACCGCGCCGTTCATTTTGGCCAGCAAGGTGACGGCTGCGATTTTTTCACGCGCAGCAATCAGGCGCACAACGACGTTGGCGACCTCCTTGCCCACCGTCGTCGGGCTTGCGGTTTGGCCGTGGGTGCGCGCCAGCAAAGGCGTCTCGGCCAAGGCGTGTGCCATGGAGCGCAGTTTGGCGATCAGCCCATCCAGCGCCGGCAGGATCACGCCGTCGCGGGCCGCCTTGAGTTGCAGCGCGTGGCTGGTGTTGTTGATGTCTTCGCTGGTGCAGGCAAAGTGCACAAATTCGCTGACGGCGAGCAATTCGGGGCGGGCGTCGAACTTGGATTTGATCCAGTACTCGACCGCTTTGACGTCATGGTTGGTGGTTTTCTCGATCACTTTGATGGCGTAGGCATCCTCTGTGCTGAAATTCTTTACCAGCCCCAGCAGGTAGCTGCGGGCACCGGCGCTGAGTGGCTTGAACTCTGCGAAACCGGCATCGCTCAAAGTGATGAACCAAGCAATTTCGACTTGCACCCGGCGGTGCATAAAGCCTTTCTCGCTCATCAAGGGGCGCAGCGGGGCGATGCGGGCAGCGTAGCGGCCGTCCAGCGGCGACAGGGCGGACAAGACAGACAAAGCGGAAGGGAGGGGGGAATTCATGTGCCCGATTGTAGGGGCGGCTTGGCGCCAAAGCCGGTCTTGGGCCGGCGCCGGCTGGGCGCAAACCGGCGGCGCGCCCAAGCCCACTTTGCCCCCATGGGCTGGATTTTTGCGCCCAACCAGGGGGGCGTGCCGGCGCGCTTTTTGCACGACCTGTGGGTCAGTGTGGTGCTGCGTGCTGTCTGCGCTACCTGCGCCAGCCGGCAGCGCAGCACCCGGCGTGCTGCTTAGAAAATGTGGCGAATCCCGAGTGCCACGTTGGTCGAGCCGGTGCCGGCTGCGGCCGTCACACCACCCAAAAACCCATTGCCGCCAGGTGCGGATTGGCCGCTTCCCTTGTTGCTGAAGCGCGTCAGCACAGCGTTCAGGTTGGTGCGTTTGGACATGTTGTAGGTGTAGGTCAGGCCGTAGGAGTTGGTGTCCGCGTTGTTGGGGCGCTTGTCATCCAAGTGGTTGTAGGCGACCACCACGGTATGCATGCCCAAGTTCAGCCGGTAGCCAATATGGGCCAGGCGACCGTCTTGTTTGAAGACTTCCCGGTAGGCGTGCTGGAACGCCGCCCCAGCGGCTACGCTGCCGGTGGCGTCGGCGACGGTTTTGCCAATCGACGACAAGCCGCCTGGGTTGTTGTCCTTGATGTTCATGTACTGGGCAAAAATCGCGCCAGGGCCGACATCAACGGACGCGCCAATGATGTCGTTGGTCAGTGACCTTTGGCCCAGTTCGTTGTTCCGTTGGTTATGCCCGTAGCCGAGCGAGAAGCCGTCGCCCTTGTACATCAGCATGCCGCCATAGAAGCGGTTGGCCGAATTTTTTCCGGCAACCTCGCCCATGCCGTACATCAGCGAGGCGGTCACGCCCTTGGCCTGGATGCTGTACTTCAAAGAGTTGCTGAGGCGAATGTCAAACGCTGGCGGGAAGGTGGCGATCTGTCCGGCGCCCAGGCTGGACTGGGTTTGCGCGGCGTCAAAACCGGCCCCAATCAGGTAGGCCGGCGTGTATTGGCGTCCCGCCGTGATCGCACCGACCGGTGTGACCAAGCCGACGTAGAGTTGACGGTCAAACAAGCGGTTGCCCTCGGCGCCCACATTCACCCCTAAATTGCCGGAAATCGAGCTGTTGACAGCCTGGATTAAGCCGGCTGTTGCGGCTGGCGGCAGCGGCAAACCCGCCAAGCCCAAAGCGCTGGCGCTGGACATCCGGTCGGGCAATTGGCTGCCCGAGGGCGGGCGGTTAGAGGCCGAGCCGGTGTCGGCTTCCAGGCGGTTTTCTAACGTAAAAATAGCCTTGTAGCCATTGCCCAGGTCTTCGCTGCCGCGCAGGCCAAAGCGAGAGCCCTCCATGATGCCGCTGTCGATGCGGTGCACAGAGCCACCTTTGAGGCCGGTGATGTGGTTGTAGCCCACATCGACCAAACCGTACAGCGTGACATTGCTTTGTGCCATGGCACTGAAAGAGCAAAGCAAGCCGGTGGCGATGCTGGTCGCAAGAATGGTTTTTTTCATGGAAAAGCTCCTGGAGATGAGGAAAGGATCACAGCATGGCAAAAAATGCAAAAAGCAAGCACCTATCTTGTGAAAATCACCCAGCCCCGTAAATAGGGTAAATATGGATGGCGCACGGGTTTACGCGTGTCGAATGGCTGCACACCAGAAACCGTGACGGCACAAATTAGGCCATTCGTCTGTCCAGCAACCACCCTGTGGCACGGCGTTTGACAGTACTTTTGCAGTGCATCTAAAGCAGAAAATGTTTTAAAAAAGTTGTGTTTCTGCAACAAAAATCGGGGTTTTTAGCAAAGGCGCTGTCGTTGTCGCTGTTGGTCTGCGCGGCACGGGCTAGATCGTGCTGTGTCGCTGCGCCTGGGTGGTCGTTGGCTTAGCGGCTCTCAAAACTCCACACCCAGCAAACCTGTTAGGACTTACGCAAAACCGCCCTGGCGTCGTTTTTTTTTCCTTGTCGTACTGAAGTACTGTCTGCGGAAAAATGCCTAGGAGCCTGTCGGACTATCGGCATCGAAGCGAAATGGAGCCCCAGCGAGGACAGTTTTTGCCGACTTTGCAGGCCCATAGCTCCGCTATGGGTCAA
>JAYVXE010000259.1:0-1540 GCA_043785395.1 Burkholderiaceae bacterium
GTTTTACCGGCCAGCCATGCCGCCGAGCGGCTGCTGCACGGCGCAGCGGCTACAGCACTCCGCACCGCGCCATGCCTTGGCCAGCCGCCAGCCGCGACGCCGAGCCCCTCACAAAGGCTGATCTGGGCGTAAAAATCGGCAGGGAGTTCGGGAATGGGAGGGGATTCGGGCGGGTAGAACGAAGCAGAGGAAGCAGAGGAAGCAGAAGGGGCAGGACTCAGCGCTTGCGGTTCGAGCCTGACGCCCAAGCCAGCCAAGCCGCCCAAGCCAGCCAGCATCAGGGCACGGAGCGGTACTGCTCAGGCCGATTTTCCAGCGCAGTTTTGACGATTTTTTCGATAAAAGCGCGCTCGGCCCCAACCAGGGGCAAACGCGGACGCCGCATGTGCTCGGTGCTGACGCCGGCCAGCACATCGATCAGCTTCAGGTTTTGCACCAGCTTGGTGGAGACATCCAGGTGCAGCAGCGGCGTCATCCATTGGTAGAGCTTGAGCGCTTCGGCAAATTGGCCAGCCTTCATCAAGTCGTAGAGCGCGACGGTTTCACGCGGAAAGGTGCAGCCGACGCCGGCCAGCAAACCGTCACAGCCCAGCGCCAGGCCCTCGTAGGCGAGGTCGTCGACGCCGAGGAAGAGCTGGTAGCGCGTGCCCAGCAGGTTGCGCAAATCGGTGATGCGGCGGATGTCACCACAGCTTTCCTTGATCGCCACAATCCACGCGCAATCGGCCAACTCGGCCATGTGCTCGGGCAGCAGGTCAACCCGGTAGGCGATCGGGTTGTTGTAGACCATCACCGGTTTTTGCGCAGCATTGGCCATCGTGCGCACATTGAGCATGGCCTCGCGGGCGTCGGCAACATAGATCACCGAGGGCATCAGCATGTAGCCGGCCACGCCCAGCTTGTTGGCGCCGTCGATGAAGCGCAGGGCTTCGCGGGTGCTGGTCTCGGACACATTGGCCAGTACCGGCACCCGGCCTTCGCTGGCGCGCAGGGCAATCTGGGTGACTTCAAGCTTTTCTTCCAGCGTCAAGGTGCTGGCCTCGCCGAGCGAGCCGCAGGTGACCAGTCCGTGCACGCCGTTGCGGATTTGAAAATCGATGTGGCGGGCCGTGCCCTCAGCGTCAATGCGCTCGTCGGCGTGGAACTTGGTGGTGATGGCGGGAAAGATGCCGTGCCAGCGGGTGGTGCTCATGGGACTGTCCTGGAAGAAGGTGCTAAAGAGAGTGACGATGGTGTTTGACGGGATTGCCCTGCAAGGCAGGCGGCCCAGTACGTGCCAGCCATCGAGAGATCGCTTGTGACAGCTCCAAAAGAGCCGTCGCAGCCTGCGATGTAAATATATTAATAAAATATTTAGAATATTTTTACAGGGTATTCAGCAGCTTGTTTCGATGTTCACCGTGTGCTTGGGCCTGCATGCCGGTGTTGTGCTTGGGGATAGACCTTGGCCCCTTCTAACTGTCATGCATGGGCCAAGCACCACCGAGCGATGAAACCGCGCCGCGAGACGAGCGCGCCGCTTCCAGTGCACCCGTGGATC
>JAYVXE010000260.1:0-5285 GCA_043785395.1 Burkholderiaceae bacterium
ACAGCGAAAACCGCAGGTTTCTACAAAATCGACCCCAGCGAGGACGGTTTTTGCCGGATTTGCAGGCTCATAGCCCGGCTATGGGCCAAAAAGACGGTAAAAAATGGACCGCTGCGGTCGATTTTCAGCCGGCGCTCCCCAAGTCCGACAGGCTCCTAGGGGCTGGTGCTGGGGAAGTAGGGCACGCGTGGTGATCGACCTGCTGAACACTTTACGTGCATGACTGCATGAAAGTGTGTACCATACACACAAATGACAAGTGCCGACTTAATACGTGAAATGCAGCGGGCCGGATGGCGACTTGACCGGGTAAACGGCTCACACCACATCTACAAACACCCGGACCGCTGCGGCCATGTTGTCGTGCCACACCCCAAAAAGGATTTGGGGCTGGGGCTGGTCAAAGCTATCCGGCGGCAGGCCGGTATCTGAAAGGACTCCACCATGCGCTACCCCATCACTATTGAACCTGGAAACGATACGACAGCTTGGGGTGTGATTGTTCCAGACCTGCCCGGCTGCTTTTCGGCTGGAGACACGTTGGAAGAGGCCATGATTCAGGCCGAGGACGCCATCACCGGCTGGATTGAGGCTGCCATTGATGACGGGCAAGACATCCCCGCGCCTTCACACATTGAAACACTGCGCGCAGCCCACCCTGAGTTTGACGGTTGGCTGTGGGCTTTGGTAAAGGTTGACCCGGCCATGCTGGACGACACCCTGGAGCGGGTGAATATCAGTTTGCCGCGCCGCGTGCTGCATCGGTTGGATGCCCGCGCCCGCACGGCTGGCGAAACACGCTCAGGCTTCATCGCCCGGATGGCCGTCGAAGGACGCGAGCCTGCACACGCCTGACCGTTTCGCCCCAGACCGGCCGGCCTCGAAACCGGGCCGAAAAGCAAGTTTTCCCTGGTTGCCTTCTGGGGCACCATTGCCGCCGATGCCGACAGATTGCCTACACGCGAGGCCCAAGGCACAAATGAAAAAGCCCCGTGCTACATATTCTGTAGCACGGGGCTGGTGCCGATAAGGCTTGTAAGTGGTGGGTCCTGACAGATTCGAACTGTCGACCTACGGATTAAGAGTCCGCTGCTCTACCAACTGAGCTAAGAACCCACTTTTAAAACTATTCCCTGATCAAGGCCGGGGTCTGTCTTGATCTTTTTGATCTTCAAGGTGCTGGGGCCGGCTGGAAAATCCAGGCTGACCCAGGCAAGCCCCGAATTATGCCGTAAATTAGCCGCCTTTGCGTTTGGGGCCGGTGTTTTTTCGCGTGTTTTTTTCAGACATGGCGGCCCACGCTGCTTGGCCGATGGTTGCTTGGCCGCCGCCCGGGCGGCTACACCAGCAGGTGCTCACCCGCGTTGTCACCGCCTAGCGTGACGTAGTTGACTTTGCGGATGTCCATCAGTTTTTTGCCGCCGGCGTAGCTGATCGAGCTCTGCACGTCTTGCTCCATCTCGACCAAGGTGTCGGCCAGGCGGCCTTTGATCGGCTCCAAAATGCGCTTGCCTTCCACATGCTTGTACTCGCCCTTGTTGAAGTCGCTGGCCGAGCCGTAGTATTCCTTGAACAATGCACCGTCCACTTCGACGGTCTTGCCGGGCGACTCTTCGTGGCCGGCGAACAGGGAGCCGACCATCACCATCGACGCCCCAAAGCGCACGCTCTTGGCGATGTCGCCGTGGTTGCGAATGCCGCCGTCGGCAATGATGGGCTTGGTCGCCACCCGCGCACACCACTTGAGCGCGCTGAGCTGCCAGCCGCCGGTGCCAAAACCGGTCTTGAGCTTGGTGATGCAGACTTTGCCGGGGCCGATGCCTACTTTGGTCGCGTCGGCGCCCCAGTTCTCCAGGTCGATCACGGCTTCGGGCGTGCCGACATTGCCGGCAATGATGAACGACTGTGGCAGCGTCACCTTCAGGTGCGCAATCATGTCCTTGACGCTGTCGGCATGGCCGTGGGCAATGTCGATGGTGATGTACTCGGGCAAGGCGCCGGCTGCGGCCAGGCGTTCGGCGGCGGCGTAGTCAGCGTCTTTGACGCCGAGCGAGATCGAGGCAAAGACGCCTTGGCTGTGCATGGACTGGACAAACAGCAGGTTGTCCAGGTCAAAGCGGTGCATCACATAAAAGTAGCCGTTTTGCGCCAGCCAGAGGCAGATTTTTTCATCCACCACGGTTTTCATATTGGCGGGCACGACCGGCAGGCGAAAGCTGCGCGGCCCCAGCGTGACGCTGGCATCGCATTCTGCGCGGCTTTGTACAAGGCATTTGCGCGGCAGCAAGAGGATGTTGTCGTAGTCGAAGATTTCCATGAATCTGGGCTCCTGAAAGTAATGTCATGGGAGTTTGCAGCTTGTGTGCAAGCTCTGGGTTTGGGGCCACTGCCGGGGCCGTTTGGGCCGAACCGGCGGTGCGCCCAGTGCCCAGTGCTCAGTGCTCAGTGCTCTTCACTCGGTGCGTCGGGCGCGGCGCGGTCGCGCAGCACGGTGGCTGCGATGCCGCTGGCAACGATCAGGCCCATGCCGAGCCAGCCGATCGGCTCGATGTGGTCGCCAAACAGCAGCACGCTGTAGAAGGCGGCAAAGACGATGCCGGAGTATTGAAGGTTGGCCACCACCAGTGTGCCGCGCTGGGTTTTGGCACGGGCGTAGGCGCGTGTCATGCAGAGCTGGCCGAGGGCGGCGAGCAGGCCGATGGGCAGCAGCCAGACGCTGGCGCGCCAGCTCCAGGGCGAGTGCCCGTACAGCAGCGTGGCCACTCCGCCGGCCAGCGCCGAGCCGAGTGCAAAGTAAAAGACGGTGCGGCTCTCGGGCTCGCCCAGGCGCGACAGTGCTATCACTTGCAGGTAGGCGAAGGCGGCAAAGACGCCCGACAGCAGGCCGACCACGCTGGCAAACATTTGCTGCGTGTCCAGCGTCGGGCGCAGCATCAGCACGACGCCGCCAAACCCGGCCAGCACGGTCAGCACCAGCGGCCCCTGTGCCAGCAAGCCGCTGCCGCCGCTGCCGGGGCGCCACAGCAGCAGGCTGGCGCCAATCAAGAAGGACGCCACCCAGATGCTGCTCATGTAGTTGAGCGTCATGGCGGTGGCCAGTGGCAGGTGGGCGATGGCGTAGAACCAGGCGCTGAGCGAGGTCACGCCGACCAGGCTGCGCCAGGCGTGCATGCCGGGGTAGCGGGTGGCCAGCGAGACGCCTTGCCAGCGCGTCAGCCAGACGAGGAAGAGCATGCCGATCAGGCCACGGTAGAACACCAGCTCGGCCGGGTTGAAGTTGGCCGAGGCGTATTTGACGCAAACCCCCATGCTGGCGAACAGGAATGCCCCCAAAACCATCCATAAAGCTTGCATGGCTGAACCTTTGTTGTTGGGGTTTAGGCCGTGCCAGCTTCGCGCCGCAGGGTCTCGGCGTCGACCATGCCTCGGTACCAATGGTGGAAGTGCTGCATGCCGTCTTCCAGCGGGCTTTGGTAGGGGCCGACTTGGTTGTCGCCGCGCGCCATCAGGGCGCGCCGTCCGGCGTCCATGCGCTCGCCGATTTCGTCGTCCTCGATACAGGTTTCCATGTAGGCGGCTTGTTGTGCTTCGACGAATTCGCGCTCGAAGGCGACGATTTCTTCGGGGTAGTAGAACTCGACAAGGTTCATGGTCTTGCTGGGGCTGACCGGGTGCAGCGTAGAGATGGTGAGCACATGCGGGTACCACTCAACCATGATGTGCGGGAAGTAGGTCAGCCAGATTGCGCCAAACGGTGGTTGCGTGCCGCCCCGGTAGGCCAGCAAGGCTTGCTGCCAGCGCTGGTAGGCGGGGCTGCCAGAGTGTTGCAGCGCGTTGGCGATGCCGACGGTTTGCACCGAGTATTCGCGCCCAAATTCCCAGCGCAGATCGTCGCAGCTGACGAAGTTGCCCAGGCCGGGGTGGAACGGGCCAACGTGGTAGTCCTCAAGGTAGACCTCGATGAAGGTCTTCCAGTTGTAGTTGCATTCGTGCAGCTCAACGTGGTCGAGCACGTAGCCGTCAAAGTTGAGCGCAGCGCGCGGGCCCAGGCCGGCCAGGTCGGCGGCGATGTCGCGCCCGTTGTCCTCGAACAACAGGCCGTTCCATTCGCGCAGTGGGTAGCGCTGCAAGTGCAGGCAAGGGTCTTGCGCAAAATGTGGCGCGCCCAGCAGCGTGCCCTGGTCGCTGTAGGTCCAGCGGTGCAGGGGGCAGACGATGTTGCCCGCCGCATGCCCTTGGCCCTGCGCATGGAGCGAGCCACGGCCTTTGAGCATCACGGCTTGGCGGTGGCGGCAGACGTTGGAGAGCAGCTCGACGCGGCCCTGCGCGTTGCGCACCAGCGCCCGGCCTTCGGCCTCTTGCGCCAAGGCGTGGTAGTCGCCGCTCTGCGGCACGCTGAGTTGGTGGCCGACGTAGCGGGGGCCACGCTGGAAGATGCTCTGCATTTCGTGCTGAAACAGGGCGGGGTCAAAGTAGCTGGTGACGGGTAGAACTGGCGATGGGCTGCGAGCAGCCTGCCGTTGAAGACTTAAATCAGACATCGGCGACCTGACCAAGCTCCCCACAGGGAGATGTGTGTGTGCAAAGTGTGTGCGGATGGCAAAAAAATGGGCTTTGGCACACCTCAAAAAAGACGCCGACACAGGGTCGGCGTTGGCGGAATGGGATTGTACTGTGTAGGGTTATTCCCGCACGCCGGATGCGTGAATTATCCAGCCCTGGCTTGGGCCGGGGGCGAGCACGCCGGGGCAGGGCGCTGGCGCACCTTGCTGGGCAGCGCCTAAAATCGAGCGCTTTGCCATTGGCATTCCCATCTGGTCGATGTTCGCTTTGCCTGTGCCAGCGTGCGCGACCAGTCCGTTGCTGTTTGTTTTTGACCCTGCCCACCACCGCCATGCCCAAAGTGCCCAAGCCCGCCACACCTTCCCTGTTGGATGCCATTGAGGCTGAAAGTGCCGTTGCAGCCGTCCCTGTTGGCGCTGTTGGCGCCGTGCCCGCCAGTTACGAGGCCGCCTTGCAGGAGCTGGAGCAGCTGGTGGCGCGGCTGGAGTCGGGCCAGATGCCGTTGGAGCAGCTGCTCGCCGGCTACCAGCGGGGCGCCACGTTGCTGGCGTTTTGCCGTGAGCGCCTGGTCGCGGTAGAGGCGCAAATCAAGGTCTTGGACGACGGCGTGCTCAAGCCCTGGACGCCGACATGAACGCCAGTGCGATGGACTTTGGTTTATCCGCCTGGAGCCAGGCCCGGCTGGCCGAGGTGGAGGCGGCCCTGTCGCTGTGGGTCGCCGA
>JAYVXE010000261.1:0-5272 GCA_043785395.1 Burkholderiaceae bacterium
CGTCCTTGCGCACAAGAGTGCGCTGCGTCCTCGCGCCTTGCCTGACACGCCGATCACGGCACCCTCGTATGCATCCAACTGCGGTTTCTAGGATGAACCAGGTTTGGGACTGTGCTTGCATGTAAAAACACACAAAGGCGGCCCGATAAACCCGATAAACCCGATTCATCGCACAGCCGTTGCCTTGAGCGGGGCGTCGGGTTGGCGCTGCGGGTTGGGGGGGGCGGCCCTCCATTGCTGACGGCAGGGCTACGAATTACGCCCGTAGCCAGCTTTTGATGCGGGTTTGCCAGCGTAGCGGTATGGCGCGTGCCAAGCCGCGCAGGCCACGGGACGCGCGCAAATGAACCAGGCGCAGCAGTATTTTTTGTTTTTTCCGTTGGCGCCACGACAGCGTTGCTGCGGGCCGCTGCTGGTGGATGACGGCATTGAGGGCGTTGAGGGCGCCATCGGCCAACACGGGCGCTGCAGGCAGCTCGGCGAGGTAGTCGTGCTGGTAAGACCAGTGGCGGCTGGCGCTTTCAACGCTGGGCAGCTGCGTCGGCGCAATGCCGGTGCTGAAGTGGTGTTCGCGCAGGCCCAGAAAGAAGTTGACCCAGGCCGCACTGGACTGGCTCCAGGGCTGCAACCAGCTCCAGGCCCGGCCCTGCAGTCGTTCGGCAAACGCCCCGAGTTCAGGCGCGACGACGGGCAGGCCGGCTTGCAAGCAGGCGCTCAGGGTGTAGCTATAGGTTTCGGGCCATTGCGCGGGGAACCAGGCCAGGTCGGGCTGGAGCTTGGCGAGCAGGTCTGGCAGATCGGCCTCGGCATATTCACCGTGCACGGTGAGGTAGTGCGCGGGCTGGGTGCGCAGGTCGCGGTAGGCAAAACCGAGCAGATGGAATTCGAGCAAGGCGCCACTGCGTGCCGCCTCGGCGGCGGCGTCTTGCAGCACATCCGCGCCTTTGATCGGACTGAGTGCGCCGAGGAGCACAATTTTCAAAGGCCGCTGCGGCGCCAACGGTGCGGGCGACGGCTGCGGCAGCTTCGCGTCGTGCGCCAAGTCGGTGTGCGGCGCGTAGCGGATATTGGCCTGTGGCAGGTAGCGGGCAAAGCGGCGCGCAGTGTCGTCGCTGGGGGTGAGGACGTAGCGCGCTTGGTTGACCAAGGCGCCGTACTGCGCACGCCAGTCTTCAATACTGACCCCGCCGGGCGCCGGTGCAATGCGCAGGCAGCTGCGGCACTGCGCGACGCCTTGCTCGCCGCAGTAGCGGTTGTTGCTGTCGGTCAGCGATATTTGCGGACACAGGGTGTAGAAGTCGTGCGCGGTGAAGTCGTATTGAAGTCCGAGTTCTTGCGGCAGGCGCAGTACTTGGGGGCTGTGCCCGATCAGGTGGTGGAAGTGGATGTGGCGCAGGCCGAGATGGCGCAGCACCAGCAGCAGGGCGTCCCACTCCTCGCTGACGTGGAACGTCAAAGGGCCGGGCCGCGGTTGCCCGGTAGCGGGCTCGATGTGTTGCAACACCACTTGGGCACCGGCGGCGGGGGTGAGTGTGAAGAAAATCGCTTGGCTCGACAGGTGCGCGGCAAGCTCGGTGGCGTGGCGCAGGGTGCCACCGGCGCGGTCGTGCAGCACGGCCAGAATCACGGGCTTGCCAGATGCGCGCAGGCGCGCCAAATCGACCATGCGGCGGGCATTGTGCGCCGGGTCAGCCTGGATGAATTGCTGCACTTCGGCCTCGTAGCCAGGGTGCAGGCGGCGCAGGGTTTGCATCGCAGCTTGTTCGCGCGGGCTTTTACTGTCCAGGAAGCTGACGCCCCCGGCATGGCGCACAAAGGTGTCAAGCAGGTGCAGGTTGCGCCAGCCGGCCTTGGCGGCACGCTGGCAAAAATCGTTTTCTTCGCCGTAGCCCTTGCCGAAACTCTTGCCGTCGAAGAGGCCGATCTGCTCGAGCGCGTCGCGCCGGATGTACATGCAAAAACCCACACCGGTCGGCACGTCAACCACTTGGCCGGGGTTGCTCTGTGCGAATAAAGCGTCCAGGCTGGCCGTGTCATAGCCCTCGGGCAAGGCGTTGTCTTGGCAAAACTGGGGGTAGCTACAAATCGTGGCGTTGTTGGAAAAAGGCGTGACCGATGCCACTTTCTGGTCCGACCAGGCCGCGCTGGACAAGCGGTCGAGCCAGTTGTTGGCGACTTCAGCATCGCTGTTGAGCAGCACCACGTCGTGCAGCTGGCTCAGGGCCATGCCGCGGTTGACGCTGCCGACAAAGCCTAGGTTGTCCGAATTTTCCAGCAAAGTAAGAAGCTGCTCTTCGGCAGCTTTGGCACGCAGCCAGGCGCTGAGCTCAGGCTCAGGGCTGGCGTCGTTGATGACAATCAGGCGCATCGGCGTGTGGTTGGCATTAGCATGGGCCAGCACAGCCTCGATGCAGCAGCGGGTGTCGTCCAGGCCACGGTAGACCGGCACGATGATGTCGACCGGATGGCCGGGATTGGGGGCTGGCACGGGTGTGAGTACGCTTGGCGACGCTGCGCCAGGCGTGCTGGACGGGTTCTTGCCCTGGCCACTGATCCACATTTTGAATTTCACCAGTGGCCGGGTAAGGCGAAAAATCGTGGAGTTTTCAATCCATTGCAAGTGGGCTTGGAGGCCGTCGCGGCTGGCTTGCAGCAGCCCGTTGGCATCGTTCAGAGCCTGGATTTGCTGCATTTTGCGTGCCAATTCGGCTTCAAACAAGCGGCGATTTTCTTCACCCGAAGCCAATATGAGGCTCTCGCTGCGGGCGAGTTGGTTACTGAGGTCAGCGGTGCTGCGTGCGAGTTGGTGGCTGAAAGCGGCACTGCTTTGTCCGAGCTGGTCACGCAGACCGGCAGCGTTGCGGGCCTGGGCTTCCAGCTGCAAGGCAAGTGGCTGAAAAGCGCTTGCCAAGGCCAAGTAGTCGGCTGACATGGGCCAACCGAGCTGCACCTCAAGAATGGCACCTGCCGCGTGGGTGCTGGCGGCCAGGCAGTCGGGCGCAATCGGCAGCTGCAGCCATGGGTCGTCGCCGTGCAGTAGCAACAGGCTGGCGTCAGACGCAGGCCACAGCGCGTGCATGAGAATTTGTTGGTGCGGCATCGCCTCCAGGCTGCGCAAACCGTCGGTTTGGCTGTGCCACTGCCAGCAAATTTCACCTTGGGCGTCACGCAGCGTCATTTGGTGCAAGTGCACGAAGCCAGGGCGATCGGCGGGGTCAAGTCGCAATTGATTGAACGGGCCGGCTGGCAGCGTAAAGCATAGGCTTTGCTTCATTTGGCCGATCACGCCACGCGCCAGTAGCTTGCTGTGCTCTTGAAAAACACCATCGCTCCCGAAGTAAAGCTGGGCCGAAAACAAGGCTTGGGCAGGTTCATCACCTTCCGCTGCAGCGTCGAGCATGGCCGTGCTGCTGGCAGGTTTCGGCTGGGCGACGGCGATAAATTGGTAGCTCAGTGCGTCGGGCAAGGCCAGCAGGTGGCGCGACATGGCGGGTGCCAGGCTGTCAAAGGCGAGTCCGAATTCGGACTCGGGCAGCTCACGACGGATACTTTCGATACGTTCAAGCGACCAGCCAAGCTCGGCCAAGAAGCGCGTCAGCGAGCGACGCGTAAAGAAGCGCAGGTGGGTGCGGTCGAGCAGGCCTTCATCCCGGTACCGGAACTCGCCTTGTATGAGTTCGCCGATCAAGCCGCAGTAGGCGGCGTTGGGCACCGAGACCAGCAGCTTGCCGTCGTGGGTGAGTAAATCGCGGCAGGCTTGGACGACGCGCTCGGGTCGGCCCAAGTGTTCGAGCACATCGGCGCAGACGATGAAGTCGTATTGCGCCGCCCCGAAGAGCTCTTGCAGCACGCAGGTCTCCAGGTTGGCAACCTCAAGGCGGCGGTAAGCCGGGGCGGCCAAAGCGGCCTCAGCGGCGTTGAAGGTCAGGCCGTCCACGCGGCAGCCCAGTGCTTCAGACAGGTATTTACCAAGTGCACCACTGCCGGTGCCGAGGTCGAGTACGGTGGCGCCTGGGTGGATCAATCCCGCTAAAACGGACAGCGAAGTTTGCTCGTCGCGCGTAATTTCTCTGCGGTATACGTGCATATTTTCTGGCATTTGCGTCATGCGCGAATTATGCCGCCCCCGCTTTGGGCCCAGGCCTGCGCATAATGTTGGGTTTATCTGCCCGTGGCTGCTGCTTGCTTGGGGCTTATCCGTCGCTCCACTTGCTTTTGCCGTGCCTCACAACGCATCTTCATTCACTGGGCCGCTGACCGTCTCCCTGGTCAGCCATGGCCATAGTGCCTTTTTGCCAGATTTGCTCCAGCAGCTGGCGCGCACCGGCGCCGGGCTGATCGCTCGGGTGGTGTTGACGCACAACCTGCCCGCCGCCGCGCTGCCCGATCCCGTAACGTCTCCCGCAAAGCCATGGCCGTTTCAGCTGACGCAGCTCCACAACGCCGTGCCGCAGGGCTTTGGGGCCAACCACAACCAGGCTTTTGCCCTGGCCGATACGCCCTTGTTTTGCGTACTCAACCCCGACGTGGCCTTGCCTGACCCCCGCCTTTGGACCGCCTTGTGCGATGCGGCCCGTGCCCCTGGGGTTGGCTGTGCCTACCCGGTATTGTTGAATGCCGACGGCTCGCGGCAAGACAATGCGCGTGCCTTGCCCACGCCTTGGGCGCTGCTGCGGCGGCGGGTCTTGGGCCGGCACGAGCAGCAGATTGACTGGGCCAGTGCGGCCTTGTGGGTGTTGCCAACGGCAGCGTTTGCGCGCCTGGGCGGCTTCGATGAGCGCTACTTCATGTACTGCGAAGATGTGGACTTGTGCCTGCGGCTGCAACTGCAGGGCCTGCGGCTGGCGGGCGTGGATGCGCAGGCGCTGCACTATGCGCAGCGCGACAGCCATCGGCAGTGGCAACATTTGCGCTGGCATCTGCGCAGCCTGTGGCGGCTGTGGCGCTCGCCCAGCTACCGGGCCTACCGCAGCTTGCGCGGGCCGCTTTAACTCTCATTAGGACTTACGCAAAACCGCCCTGGCGTCGTTTTTTTCCTTGCCGTACTGGGAGTACTGTCTGCGGGAAAATGCCTAGCCAGGACAATTTTGCGTAAGTCCTGTCTCATGCATGGGCCAAGCGCAGGCATTTATGATGCTCGGGGAGTCTGTCAGACTTGGGGTCGAAAACGGCCAAGTCCTGCCAAGTCCGATCAAGTCCGGCCAAGCTCGATCAGCCGGCTTGCCGCAGTGGCCGGCCCCCGCGCCTGGCGCCCCCATCCCCCCCCCCCCGC
>JAYVXE010000262.1:0-16147 GCA_043785395.1 Burkholderiaceae bacterium
CCAGGTGCGGTTTGACCACTACTACCTGGAGTCCAGCCTCTATACCAGTGGCCGGGTTGCCGCGACCGTGCAAAAGTTGGTGGCAGCCGGACAGACCTACGAGCAAGACGGGGCGCTGTGGCTCAAGACCAGTGCCTACGGCGACGACAAAGACCGCGTGATGCGCAAGCAAGACGGCACGTTCACCTACTTTGTGCCCGATGTCGCCTACCACATCTCCAAATGGGAGCGCGGCTTTATGAAGGTCGTCAACATCCAGGGCACCGACCACCACGGCACGATTGCCCGCGTGCGCGCCGGCTTGCAGGCGGCAGGGATGGGCATTGCGAGCGGCTACCCAGACTATGTGCTGCATACCATGGTGCGCGTGGTGCGCGGCACGGAAGAGGTCAAGATCAGCAAGCGTGCGGGCAGCTACGTGACGCTGCGCGACGTGATCGAGTGGACCAGCACGGATGCTGTGCGCTTTTTCTTGCTGTCGCGCAAGCCGGATACGGAATACACCTTTGACATTGACTTGGCGCGCGCGCAGAACAATGACAATCCGGTCTACTACGTGCAGTACGCGCATGCGCGTATTTGCTCGGTGTTGGCCACTTGGGGCGGGGAGCGGGCCAGTTTGGATGCTGTCGATTTGTCTCCCTTGCACGGCCCGCAGGCGCTGGCCTTGATGCTGCTGCTGGCCCAATACCCGGCCATGCTGAGCGCGGCAGCGCAGGACAATGCGCCGCACGACGTCACCTTTTATCTGCGTAGCTTGGCGGCGGCGTACCACAGCTACTACGATGCCGAACGGATTTTGGTCGACGATGAGGGGGTTAAATTGGCCCGATTGGCCCTGGTCGCTGCGGTAGCGCAGGTTTTGCAGAATGGCTTGGCGGTTTTAGGCGTGTCTGCGCCGACCCGGATGTGAGAAAAACTATGGCGAAACAAAAACAACAACGTGGTGGCACGACCCTTGGCTTTATCGTCGGGGCCATCGTCGGCTTGGGTGCGGCGCTGGCGGTGGCGCTGTACGTGGCCAAGGTGCCGATTCCTTTCATGAACAAAGGGGCTATCCGTGGTGCCGGGCAGGACGCGCTGGAGAGTGACAAAAACAAAAATTGGAACCCTAACGTGCCTTTGTACGGCAAAAATCCAGTGCGGCCAGTTGCCCCAGGGGTGCTCGCGCCAACGCCGCAAGAGCCACTCCCTGCGCCTGCGCCGGTCGCCCCGGCTGCAATGGCGTCTTTGCCGCCAGCCAGTCCACCCAGCGCCAACCCACCCAGCCCACCCAGACTGGCCGAGGCCCAAACAGTCGAGTCCGCCGACCCCTTGGGCGACTTGGCCCGGGCCAAGTCCAGCGCGGCAGCCCTTGATGCATTCGACTACTTTGTGCAAGCCGGGGCTTTTCGTTCGTCGCAAGAGGCCGACGGCCAACGTGCCAAGCTGGCGATGATGGGCTGGGCCGCCAAGGTCAGCGAGCGTGAGCAATTGGGGCGCACCGTCTACCGGGTGCGGGTTGGGCCGTTTGGCAAAAAAGAGGATGCAGAAGGGATCAAGGAGAAATTTGAAACCGCAGGTGTTGACTCCGCTTTGGTGCGGGTTCAACGTTGAGTGAACTTTTTGGGCCTTGGTTGGTCTTACCCCCTTCAAGGAGTATTTGAAATGAAACGTCGTCAATTTTCCGTATCCACAGCATCTGCGTTGACTGTCTCTGCGCTATCTTTGTTGGCCGTGCCGCAGGCTTATGCCCAGATTCCTGCGCGGCTCAAACCCAAGGTGGACAAAGATTACGCTGAGCTGAAGACCCGAGCGCCGGTCGATGTACCGGCCGACAAAATCGAAGTCATCGAGTTTTTTTGGTACAGCTGCGCGCATTGCAATACGTTTGAGCCAGAGCTCGCTGGCTGGCTCAAAAAGCAAGCCAAGGATGTCGTGGTCAAACGGGTGCCGGTTGCATTCCAAGACAGCTTCGTACCCCAGCAAAAGCTTTATTACGCATTGGAAGCCCTGGGTCGGTTGGCGACCTTGCACGACAAGGCGTTCCACGCCATTCATGTGGAGAAGAAGGCCATGAATACCGATGCCAAAATTCTTGAATGGGCGCTCCAGCAAGGCTTGGATGAGGGTAAATTCCTAGCGGCTTACAACTCTTTTGGTGTGGCGGGCAAGGTCAAACGGGCGACGGAGCTGCAAGAGGCTTACAAAGTCGAAGGCGTGCCCGCATTGGGTATTGCCGGGCGCTACTACACCGATGGCTCGCGTGCGGGCAGTATGTCGCGCGCACTGGAAATCACCGATGCGTTGATCGCCAGCAGCCGCAAAACACCTTGATTTCTTGAGATTTTTTGCCCGCGCTATGTGGTGGATGCGTACGCGCTTATTGTGCGAAGTGCACCTATTACAATAGCAAAAACAAGGGTCGCGGCCTTGTGAAAATATCCTTGTAACTGCCAGCTTTTTTCTATGCCAAAAACCCAAACCCAGAGAGCGCCTTGCGTTCTCGGCGTTCGCCGATTCCGAGGCATTGCGCGAAGCCTGGGGGTGCGTGGTTGCATGCCATTGCCGTATGCCGCTTGGCTGCTGGCGACTGCGCTAAGTGTGGGTGTAGCGCATGCGGAAAAAGCCGATTCTGCCCAGGCCATGAACATTGAGGCCGATACTTTGCGCCACGATGAATTGAAGCAAACCAGTGTTTTTTCCGGCAACGTGGTCATGACCAAGGGCAGCATTGTCTTGCGTGGCGCGCAACTTGATGTGCGGCAAGACCCGCAGGGCTACCAATTTGGGCTTGTCACAGCCGGGCCTGGTAAGCGTGCGTTTTTTCGGCAAAAACGAGAAACTGTGGCAGGTGCACCGAACGAATACATTGAGGGCGAGGGCCTCAGTATTGAATACGATGGTCGTGCGGATGCCGTCAAGTTCATCAAGCAAGCTGAACTACGGCGCTATGTGGGTACGCAAATGGCCGACCAACTGCATGGTGATGTGATTGTCTACAACAATTTGACCGATGTTTTTACGGTCGATGGCAATCCGGCCAATGCCAGTCCGGCTAATCCCAGTGGTCGTGTGCGGGCCACCTTGTCGCCGCGCCAGGGCTCGCCAGCCGCGCCAGCCGCGCCAATGGCGGGCGCAGCGCAGGCGACGCCTGCGCTGCGCTCAAGCCGCAGCTTGGGCGGAGAAGCGCCGTGAGTGCTATCGCCCAGACCCGTAGCAACGTGGACCGCAGTCGTTTAGAAGCGCGGCATTTGCAAAAAGCCTATGGCAGCCGCAAGGTCGTCAAAGATGTGTCGCTGGTGGTGCAAAAGGGCGAAGTGGTCGGTTTGCTCGGCCCCAATGGCGCCGGCAAGACCACGTCGTTTTATATGATTGTTGGTTTGGTGCGCTCGGATGGTGGCGATATCTTGATTGACGGTCACTCGGTGGCACAGATGCCGATTCACCGCCGTGCGCGTTTGGGCTTGTCGTATTTGCCGCAAGAAGCCTCCATTTTCCGCAAACTCAGCGTGGGGGAAAATGTGCAGGCGGTGCTTGAGTTGCAACGCGGGGCAGATGGCCAGCCGTTAAGCAAAACGGAGATCGAAGAGCGTTTGGCAGCTTTGCTGCAAGACCTGCGGGTTGAGCAGTTGCGCGATTCACCCGCCTTGGCGTTGTCGGGCGGGGAGCGGCGGCGGGTTGAAATTGCGCGTGCCTTGGCGACCCAGCCGCGCTTTATTTTGTTGGATGAGCCATTCGCTGGAATTGATCCGATTGCGGTGATTGAGATCCAGCGCATCATCGGTTTTCTCAAAGCGCGCGGCATTGGGGTCTTGATCACCGACCACAATGTGCGTGAAACCTTGGGGATTTGCGACCATGCCTTCATCATCAATGAGGGGCGTGTGCTGGCCCAAGGAACGCCCGACGAAATCGTCGAAAACGCCGACGTGCGCAGGGTTTATTTGGGCGAGCATTTCCGGATGTGATGCCATGGCCCCAGTGCACCGGCGGCCTTGCATGCAATTTCTCCTGTGTAGCTGCGGGCCGTTTTTGCCGAGGCCAAGCAGCGGCGCTGCGGGGCAGGGCTGCGTGTGAAACAAGGCCTGTCGCTTGGCCTGTCGCTTGGCCTTTCGCAGCAGCTGGCGCTGACGCCGCAGTTGCAGCAGGCGATTCGGTTGCTGCAACTCTCGACGCTGGAGTTGGGCCAGGAGGTGGAGCAGATGCTCGACAACAATCCCTTTTTGGAGCTGTACACCGAGGCCGCCCCGCGCGAAGAGTTCGGCCTCGCACAGGCTGATGCCCCTGTGCGGCAAGACGACTGGGAGCTTGAGCAGGCCCAGGAGCGGGTGGCGGATTTTGGCGTGACTGGCATGACGCCCAGCAGCCGTGAACACGCTGCCAGCCCGGCCGAAGGGCTTGATGATGCGCCTGGCTGGGACGGCGATGGCAGTGCCGATGTGTCGCCCGATGATGGCGAGTGGGGTGGAGATGCCGCTGCGCACCACCCCAGGACGGAGGATGGCCCCCAAGATGCGATGGAGTTGGCGCGCAACGCCGAGTCGCTGAGCGATTTTTTACAACAGCAGACCCTGGCCTTGCGTCTGACGGATGTTGACCGCGCGGCGCTGTATTTTTTAATAGCGTCACTCAATGACGATGGCTACCTGGAAGACTCCCTGGAGGCACTGGCCGACGGCTTGGCCAGCGGCGACAAGGCGCAGGCACAAGAGCTTTTAGAGCGCTTCAGCGTGGCCTTGCACTGGCTGCAAAATCTAGCGCCAACAGGTGTTGGTGCACGCTCTTTGGCCGAGTGTTTGCAGCTGCAATTGAGGCAGTTGCAGGCGCCGGGCGATAAACCCCCCGCCTATCCAGCTGATGTGCTTCGCACCGCCTTGACCATTTGTCGCCAGCCGTTGGACTGGCTGGCGCGGCGTGATATTCGGCGTTTGGTGCGGGTTTGTCGTGTACCTGAGGCGCAGGTGCGCGCTGGCATCGCCCTGATTGGGCGCTTAGAGCCCAAGCCGGGCCGTCGGTTTGTCAAGGTTGAGCACAAGACCGTGGTGCCTGACGTGATCGTGCACACCCTGGGCCATGGTTCACAGGCCCAATTCCAGGCCCGGCTCAATACCGATGCCATGCCCCGGCTGCAAGTGAATACCCTTTATGCGAATGCATTGCGCTCGCACCAAGGCGAAGGCTCCTTGGCGCTGCAGCAGCGGCTGCAAGAGGCGCGTTGGTTCATCAAAAGCATTCAGCAGCGTTTTGACACCATTTTGAGGGTTGCCCGCGCCATTATTGCGAGGCAAAAGGGGTTTTTTGTTTACGGCGAAATGGCGATGCGCCCGCTGGTGCTGCGTGACATTGCCGATGAACTGGGCTTGCACGAGTCCACCATCAGCCGTGTCGTCAACGGCAAATACATGGCCACGCCCTATGGCACTTTGGAGTTGAGGTATTTTTTTGGTTCGGCCTTGGGCATGCAGGCCGGAGGCAGTACATCGAGCAGGGCCGTGCGGGCATTGATCAAGCAGTTGATCGAGGCCGAAAATCCAAAGCAGCCCTTGTCCGACCAGCGGCTGGCTGAGTTGCTCAATGCACAGGGCATTGCCTGCGCTCGCCGTACGGTTGCCAAGTACCGTGAAATTTTGCGCATTGCACCGACAAGTTTGCGCAAGGCGATGGCGTAGCGCTCGCCAGCGGGTGGGAGGGCGGCTTGCCGCGCGGATGTTTGAGGGCAAGAGCGCCACGCAGGGGGCGCAAGGCCGGTGATCTTCAGTCTTCGCGGGGCACGACTGCGGCATGTGCATCCATGCCGACGACGTTGAAAAAAACTGCCACCAGGTGGTGCAAATCGCAAAAAGTGGTGTGACCGCCAGCCGCCTGGCGCACGGCCGCCCAGTTCAAAATAGCGCCTGCCGCAGAAAAATCAACCCGGACCAAGGGCCCACAGGCCACCACCAATTCGGCCTCGTGGGGGCATGCCGCCAGCGCGGCCAGCGCGTCGTTGGCCTCACCGCTCACGTGTCCGCTCAAGGTGATGTGCGCCGGTGGTGCGAGCTTGGGCAAGCTGGTGATGGAGGGCGGGGGCGCGTCTGCTGGGTGAGGGGCGTTGACGCCATGCCACACCGGGGCCGGAGTTTCATAGGTCACGCAGTAGCCCAGCGCGGCCAGATCATGGGCGTCGAACTGCCCTGTGGCGTGCAGTACCGCCAGCCGCAAATGCCACCAGGCCGGATGTACGCTTGCGACCCCACTGGGCGTTTTTTCGCTCAGCAGTGCCAGCAGCGTTGCCGAGCCGATAAAGCGCAGCTGTTCCGGCGTGGCGTGCCACTTTGTAAAAAGTGCTGTCAGCTTCGTGAGTTCGGCCTCTTCAATGGTGCGCAGTGCCGACCAGTCGATGTGCCAAGGCGCCTCTGTGCGGGCGAGATAGACGAGGAGGGCGGCGTGTGACTGTGGCCCCCATTGGGCTGGGCAAAACCAAATTTGGTCCGCTGCGAAATGGTCGCTTGGCACATATTTGGAGCTTGCTTGCCACGGAGGCGGCAGACGGTCGCCTGCGTATGCCAAAGCAGTTGCCTCGAATTTTTCGGGCTGTACGGTGGCGCGGTAGAAGTCGAACAAAGCCTGCCAGACCGGCTGCTCCGGGCTGTGGGTGAGCAGGTTTTGTAAAAGAGTCTCGGCCCACAGGAAGTCACCGCTGGCAAAACGGATGGATGCCTCTTCGAGCGCGGGCAGATGGACGAAAACAGGTGCGGCCTGTGCCGCCGGGTCCTGCACCATGGCCATTTTTCCGATGTGTCCGGTTTGCCCCAAGCTGGGGTTGCTGTGCGTGGTGCTGGTTGCGGGGTTCGGGGCCAGGGGCAAAACAATGGTGTCGAAGGGGGCGGCTCGGGGGCTGAGCTCAACCGCTTCGGTGACTGCATAGGCGGCACGCGCATCCGCCGTGGTCGCAGCCGCTGGGCTGAGTTTGGCTTCGCTGGCCGACCACCACTGCTGCGACATTTGCTCTTCGATTTCGTCTATTTTCTTCAGCGTACCGACCCGCTGGTCAGGGGCTCGGGAGGACAGGCTGCTGTTGAAAAACGAGCTTCGTTCGGCCAAGTGCTGCACGACTGGGCCGGCGCAGCTGCGCAGTTTGCGCAACTGGTCGAATTCCTGGTGGCGCAAGACGTCGTTGCGTTGCTTGCGTTCCAGCATCTCTTTGAGCTGTTGCTTGCTGTAGGCTGCATCGCGTTCCGGCTCTGGCAGGTTGGACCAGTCGGTCATCGGCTTGCGCACGAACTTCACAATTTTGGAAAACAAACCTGGAAGTTCGTCCTTGGTCATGCTGGGTGGGTGCAGTGTGGGGGCCAATGGGCGATGCGGGTCAAAGTGCGTGACAGGTGCAGGGCGTGTGCTGCCAAGCCTTTGCACCGGGCTGAAGCTTAGTCGCCAAACATCTTTTGTTTGAGTTCGCGCCGCTGTTGGGCCTCCAGGCACAGGGTGGCCGTGGGGCGTGCCAGCAAGCGGCCCACACCAATGACTTCGCCGGTCTCATCGCAGTAGCCATAGTCACCGGCGTCAATGCGCTGGATCGACTGTTCAATTTTTTTGAGCAGCTTGCGCTCACGGTCGCGGGTGCGAAGCTCGAGCGCATGTTCTTCTTCGATCGTGGCCCGGTCGGCTGGGTCCGGCACGACAACGGTGTCTTCGCGCAGGTGCTCGGTGGTTTCTCCGGCATTGTTCAAAATGTCGGTCTTGAGTTGCACCAGTTTTAAGCGGAAGTAGGCCAACTGCCGGTCGTTCATGTACTCGCTGTCGGGCATGGCGATGATTTCTTCATCGTTCAGCTCGGTGGCGGTCTTGGTCTTCCAGTTGTGGGTCAGCCGGGCGTCTTTTTTGGCCGCCATGGGGGATGGCGGCGCGATCATGCTCGATGGCATGGTTTGCAAATAGCTGGCTTTGGCCGCTGTTGAGGCTATCGACTGGGCCATGGAGGGCACCGTCAGCTGGGTCAGGCGCGATGATGGACGGGGGCTGCGGGGAGGGATTCCGGGCGCAGGGGCGGGGGTTGGATCGATGGCGGCTTTTGTCGTCTGGGTCATGGAGGCTTTGGAGGCAGCTGTGTTGAGGGGCGCTTTTGTCGCCGGCGTCGCAGTGGCTGCGACCTTGGATGGTGGTTTGGCCGTAGCAGTTTTGGCTGCTTTTTTTGTTACGGTTTTGGCCATTGGCGCAGCTGGTGCTGCCGCAGACTGGCTTTTGGGTTTGGTTGCAGGTGCCGCAGCCTTGGCTGTGGTGGTCGATTTGACGGATTGCACTGTCACTGGCTCTCTCCTGGCCGAACGGGTCGGTAGTGGGTCGTCGCACGGCGTCTTAGGCTCTGGGTTGGCGGGCGATTGTATCGGCTGGCCGACCGCGGCGAACATCAATTTGTACATCGAGGCGAACATGGCAGGTCCTGGCGGCATGGTGCCGCATTCGCAGTAAATGGTAAAAATCACCGCAAGTGTAGGCCGCTGGCGGCCGCGAGCATTGCCTTGCCCCTTGGTTGTGGTGCATGGATCTTGGCGGTTGCGCTACACCAAGCATTGCTCCAAGCCTTGGCGAAAGATGTCTTGTGGCAGTTCTATGCCAATAAAGACCATCTTGCTGGTGCGCGTTGGGCCGTCCTCCCATGGTGGGCCCAGATCACTGCCCATCAATTGGTGGACACCTTGGAAGATCACTTTGCGCTCGGTGCCGACCATGTTGAGCACGCCTTTATAGCGCAACATGCGCGGGCCATAAATGTTGACGATCGCGCCTAAAAAATCTTCCAGCTTGGCCGGGTCAAATGCCCGCTCGGTGCGAAAGACAAAGCTTTTGACATCGTCGTCGTGGTGATGGTGGTGGCCCGCTGTGGCGTGCTGGTGCGAGGGATGGTCGCACTGCGCATGGTCACCATGGTCATGGTCATGGTCATGGTCATGGTCATGGTCATGGGGCGTATGTGGCGCCTGATCGTGCGTGGCGGCGCCAAGGAAGCTGGGGTCCAGGTCGAGTTTGGCGTTCAAATTAAATCCACGCAGGTCCAACACCTCCGTCAAGGCGACTTCGCCAAAGTGCACGGCTTTTTGCGGTGCCCGGGGGTTCATGTGCATGAGGCGGTGCTGGAGTGCTTCGACCTCGGCTGGGCTGACCAAGTCAGTTTTGCTGATAAAGATGTGGTCGGCGAAGCCCACCTGGCGGCGTGCTTCTTGGCGGTCATTGAGTTGCTGTGCTGCATGCTTGGCGTCCACCAGGGTCAGGATGGCGTCGAGCAGGTAGCTTTCGGCAATTTCCTCGTCCATGAAGAAGGTCTGCGCCACCGGCCCAGGGTCGGCCAGCCCGGTGGTCTCGATCACCACGCGCTCAAAGTCGAGCAGGCCTTTGCGCTTTTGGGACGCCAGCAGTTGCAGGGTTTCACGCAAATCTTCGCGGATCGTGCAGCAAATGCAGCCATTGCTCATTTGCACGATGTGCTCTTTGGCGTCGGTGAGCAAAATTTCGTTGTCGATGTTTTCTTCACCGAATTCGTTTTCGATGACGGCAATTTTCTGACCGTGGGCCTCGCTCAAGAGGCGTTTGAGCAAGGTTGTTTTGCCAGAGCCCAGAAAGCCGGTAAGGATGGTGACAGGAATCAAGCCCATGGTATTTCCAGAAAAAACAGGAGGTGGGCAGTGTAGTGGTGTTTCCTGTCGCCTAGGAGTCTGTCGGACTTGGTCGCGTCGAGTCGCAACAAGCGGCCGCAGCGTTCGCAGCGTTTGCCAAGTGGGATGCGGCGAGGGTTCAGCCCGCAGACGGTGCTGTGCCACTGGATATTTTATGCATTTAAGGCTGTTAGCGCTTTAAATACATGCGGAGTACGCTATCAAAATATTTTAAGTGCAAGCCTGTTCTATGGTGCAGACTTGGGCTTCTTGGCCCGTGGGTGGGCCTTGTCGTAGACCTGGGCCAGGTGCTGAAAGTCAAGCCGGGTGTAGACCTGGGTGGTGGTGATGTTGGCGTGGCCGAGCAGCTCTTGCACGGCGCGCAAGTCGTTGCTGGACTGCAGCAGATGGCTGGCAAACGAGTGGCGCAGCATGTGCGGATGCACGGGCACAGCCATTCCGGCAAGTTGGCTGCGCTGGCGCAGCCGTTGCCAGATGGATTGGGTGCTGAGCCGGGTGCCGTAGCGGCCAATGAACAGCGCGGGCTGGTGGGGCCAGGCATTGCCGCGCAGCTCTAGCCAATGTGTGAGTGCCGCCAGCGCCGGTGCGCCGACCGGAACATGGCGGCGCTTGCCGCCCTTGCCTTGGACTTGGACTTCAGCCGCGTCCACGTCGAGCCAGCCGCGTCCGGCATGGTGGGCGCCCACGCTGGCGGCCCAGTCCAGCCCGGTCAGCTCACTGACGCGCAGGCCGCTGCTGTAGAGCAGCTCGGTCATGGCGGCATCGCGTGCCTCCAGCCAAGCGTCGGCGTCGGTCGTGGCGTCGGTGCGGTGAAAGCCGGCCAATTGCACGGCGGCGTCCACCCCCAGCGCCTTGGGCAGCACTTGCCCGCGCTTGGGCGCCCGAACCTGGTGCACCGGGTTGGTCGCGACCAGCCCGTCCTGTCCGAGCCAGCGGTAAAAACCGCGCCAAGCCGAGAGCACCAGCGCAATGCTGGAGCCGCTATGGCCGCTGCTGTGCATTCGTATCAGCCAGTGCCGGACATGCGCTTGCTGCACTTGCAGCAGCTCGACCGGAACGGAGGCGGCGTTGCGCACCAGCTGCTGCAAGTGCTGCCGGTAGAGCGCGACGCTGCGGCGCGCCAAGCGCCTTTCAAACTGGAGGTGTTCGAGATAGCGTTCGACCAAGGTCGGCGGGGCGGGGGGGCTGCTCATGGCGCGCGCTCCCAAGGTGGCTGCGGTGGGCGCTGTGGGCCTGGGTCTGGTCAGCGCAGCCGCATCAGGGCGGCACTTGCCAACTCGGCGATGCGTTCGAGGAAGTCGGTGCCTATGCCGCTCTCAAAACGGCTAGCGTCGGGCGACGCCAGGACCAGCATGCCAAAGGCTGGGCCCGCCAGTCGGACGCGGCCTTCGCGCAGGGGCAGCAGGGCCAGGGACGCTGCTGCGGCTGGGTTGGCCAGCCACTGGGCCGCCTCAAAGCCCATATTGGCGCCACACAAGGGCGTCCCCAGTGAGGCGGCGAGGCTTTTACTGTCGTCGCTCACGCCCAGGGTATAGGGTGCGCCGGCATAGGCGGGGTCGACCCCCCAGAGCCGCAGCGCCACCTGCGGCACGTGGAACAGCGTGCACAGCTCGTCCGTGATGCACTCTGGCAGCGCCTCGGCCTGGTGCGTCAGCAGCAGGCTGTGGGCCCAGCGCTGGAGCCGCTCGGAGGTGATGCTGTTTTCGTTGCTGTGGCGCACAAATTCCATCACGCGTTGTTCGAGCGCCTTGATTTTTTCGCGCAGCATCTCGGCTTGGCGTTCTTGCAGACTGACGGCGCGGTGGCCATGCGGACTGGTCAGTTGGACGCTGGCGAGGATGGCCGCATGGCGTTCAAAGAAGTCCGGGGTATTGCCCAGATAGTTGGCAATATCGTCTTCGGTGATCGGGTTCATGGTGGTTTCGGATGTCATGGCGGTCGCGGCTCCAAGGTCAAGAGGACTGGCGTCAACGGGCTGGGTTTGACGCCATATATACGGGTTCGGATTTTGAGAGGCGCTGGCTACAAGTTTTTGCGCATGGCGTGTTAAAGCGCATCGGGCAGGCTGATGCGGCCCTCAAAAACCGTGGTGGCGGGGCCGGTCAAATACACCGGTTGATCCAGGCCGTCCCAGGCGATGCGCAGCAAGCCTCCCGGTGCCTGCACATCGACCAGGGCGTCAAGCAGTCCGAGCCGAATCCCTGCCACGACTGCGGCACAGGCGCCGGTGCCGCAGGCCAGGGTCTCGCCGACACCGCGTTCGTAGACCCGCAGGCGCAGCTGGCGGCGCGACAGCACTTGGGCAAAGCCAACATTGGTGCGGCGCGCAAAGCGGGCATGGCGCTCGATCAGCGCCCCAAGCTCGGCCACCGGGGCCGTAGCGCTGTCGTCCACCAGCAGCACAGCATGCGGATTGCCCATGGACAGTACGGCGGCCAAAACAGGCGCTAACTTTGTTTCTGGCGCAAGCGCGAGCGGCCATTTTTGCCATGTGCCACTGGGCTCGGCTTGCAAGCCCGTCGCATCGAACGGCAGCTGCGCCAAATCGAAGACCGGCAGCCCCATATCGACCGTCACCCGGCCATCGGCTTGCAGCACGGGCTCGATCACGCCGGCTTGGGTGTGGACGCGGAGCCGGGTTTTTTGGCTCAAACCCTTGTCATGCACAAAACGGGCAAAACAACGCGCGCCATTGCCGCATTGCTCCACCTCGCCGCCGTCGGCGTTGTGAATCACATACTCAAAATCAACATCGCTCAGATGGGGTGGGGCTGGGCGCACGCTCAAAATTTGGTCGGCACCGACGCCAAAGTGGCGGTCGGCCAGCAAGCGGTAATGCGCTGCACCCAAAGGCAAGCGGCCCGCAGTCTCGTTCAGCACAATGAAATCATTGCCTGCGCCCTGCATCTTGGTGAATCGGATATCCATGGGCCGATTATCGGTGCAGCCAAGGGCGGCCCTTGGCACCGGGCGTGCGCCCAGGCGTCGGCCGGGCTTGTCGCAGCAAAGCGCAATGGCGTCCCAGCGGCGCCATTGCAGCCGGCGCTCCCCAAGTCCGACAGGCTGCTAGGCATGTAGGTGCTAGCGCAGATGTCTGCACTGCCCATAATGTCTGGCATGACCCGCCCTAGCCAACTCCTGTACCCGCAGCGCGCACCCGCCGCGCTGCGCTCCGCTGCAACCGTGCTGCTGCTACGCGACCGTTGCGGCGCTGACGGTGAGCCCACGATCGAGGTGTTGATGACCCGCCGCTCGGCCAGCGCCAGCTTTGCGCCTGGCGCCTACGTCTTTCCCGGCGGCATGCTGGAGCCGCAGGACGAGGCCGCGCACGCCACCGCCCGCCGTCGCACGACGCAAAGCCCGCAGCAGCTGACGCAGGCGATTGCGGCGATCCGTGAGAGCTTTGAAGAACTCGGTGTGCTGCTGGCCTACCAAGCCGATGGCCGCCTGGTCGACGCCCAGGCCATCGCTGCACTGGAGCGCCATGCGCCCTTGGCGACCCAGTGCCGTGCGCGGGGCTGGCAGCTGGCGGCTGACCAGGTGTTTGTATTGGCGCACTGGACGACCGACCGCGACATTGCGCGCCGCTTTGATGTGCCATTCCTGGTGGCGCGGATGCCGCCGGGGCAAACGCCGGTGGCCGATGAGACCGAGCAATTCGAGCCGCTTTGGACCCACCCGGCCGAGGCTTTGGCGCGGCACGCCGAGGGGAAGTTCTTCATGGTTTTCCCGACCATCCGCACCTTGCAGCGGCTGGCGGACTACACCACGGTCGACGCGCTGCTGGCGGCCTGCGCCAGCGAGCAGCCACTGTGGCGCAGTTGCCCGCGTGCCGGCCTGCTTGAGGGGCAAGAGGCGCGCTACATGGAGCATGAAGCGCCTTACGGCGAGCTGGCCATGGTCTGCCCCGACGGGCAGCTGGTGCACCGGCTCGACTGGCAAACCGAGCGCCCCGTGCCCTTGCTGAAAAACGTTCAGCGCCTGACCGCACCCAACCCCGGCGTGATGACCGGCCCAGGCACCAACAGCTACCTGGTTGGCGACCCCAACACCGGCTACGCCGTGATCGACCCCGGCCCGGCCGACCCGGCGCACCTAGAGCACCTTTGGCGTGCTGCGGGTGGCGATATCCGCGCCATTGTGTGTACCCACTCGCATCCCGACCATTCGCCGGGCGCCAAGCCACTGCAAGCGCTGTGCGTGCAGCAAGGCCGCGCTGCGCCGCCTATTCTGGGCCTGCCATCGGCCTCGACAGCACGTGCTGCGAGTGCATTCAGGCCCGATAGAGTGCTATTAAATAAAGAGCTTATAACGCTTACTGGTATTGCCTTAGAAGGCGATTTTCCTATAAATCACACCTTGCAAGTGGTCTACACCCCTGGCCACGCGGCCAACCACCTGTGCCTGCTGCTGGAAGAAGACAGTTTGCTGTTCAGCGGCGACCACATCCTCAACGGCAGCACCACGGTGATCGACCCGCCCGATGGCAACATGGCCGACTACCTGGACTCGCTCGACCGGCTGGGTGCACTTTGCGCGGCCTACCAAATTGAATTCATCCTGCCAGCCCATGGCTATGTGCTGGGCCGCGCGGCGCAGGCGATTGACAAGCTCAAAGCGCACCGCTTGCAGCGCGAAGCCCGGGTGCTGGCCGCCATGCAGGCCCAGCCCGGGGGCTCGCTGCAAGACTGGGTGGCGCTGGCCTATGCCGACGTGCCGCCGCGCATGTGGCCGGTGGCGCAGCGCTCGCTGCTGGCGCACGTTGAGCGCCTGCGTGGATTGGCTCCTGGTAATTGACCCACCCCCGAAGCGCCTGCGGCACTTCCCCCTCAAGGGTGAACTTAGACCACCCCCGAAGCGCCTGCGGCACTTCCCCCTCAAGGGGGCGCACCCGGTGGCCTGGCAGAGCCAGATCCACGGGTGCACTGGGGGCGGCGCGCTCGTCTCGTCTTGCTGCGCGGTTTCATCGCTCGGTGGCGCTTGCCCAGTGAGTTAGTGGCTTGCGCCGGAGTTTTTTTACTGCGGCCTTTTTTTCTTGTGTTGATGTGCTGACATTGGAGAGCGCCTTATGCCTGCCCCCACTTCACCAATCCCGCCAGCCGCCACCACGGCGTGGGACAACCCCATGGGCACCGACGGTTTCGAGTTCATCGAATTCGCCGCGCCCGATCCCGCCGCCATGGGCCAGGTTTTTACGCAAATGGGCTTTTGTGCAGTCGCCCGGCATCGCCACAAAAACGTCTTGCTCTACCGCCAGGGCGGCATCAATTTTTTGCTCAACGCCGAGCCCGACTCGTTCGCCCAGCGCTTTGCGCGCCAGCACGGGCCGAGCGTGTGCGCGATTGCGTTTCGGGTGCAGGACGCCAAGCAGGCCTATGCGCGTGCGATCGGCTTGGGCGCTTGGGGCTATGCCGGCACGGCGGCGCCGGGCGAGTTGAATATCCCGGCCATCAAAGGCGTTGGCGACAGCCTGATCTACCTGGTCGACCGTTGGCGCGGCAAAGGCGGTGCGCAGCCCGGAGAGATGGGCAATATCGGTTTTTTTGATGTGGATTTTGAGCCGCTGCCGGGCCTGGCTCTTGATGTGGCACTGCAGCCGCCCGGCCACGGCCTGACCTATATCGACCATTTGACGCACAACGTGCACCGGGGCCGCATGGACGAATGGGCGGACTTTTACCAGCGCTTGTTCAACTTTCGCGAAATCCGCTACTTCGACATCGAAGGCCAGCTCACCGGCGTCAAAAGCCGTGCCATGACCAGCCCTTGCGGCAAGATTCGGATCCCGATCAACGAAGAGGGCAAAGAAAAAGCCGGGCAAATCCAGGAATACCTCGACCAATACCACGGCGAGGGCATACAGCACATTGCGCTGGGCTCGGATGACTTGTTGCAAACCGTTGACGCCTTGCGCACAGCTGGCGTGCGCCTGCTCGATACCTTGGACACCTACTACGAATTGGTCGACCAACGCATTCCCGGCCACGGTGAAAACATCGCCGAACTGCAACGCCGCAAAATCCTGGTCGATGGCAAAGCGGGTGCGCTGCTGTTGCAAATCTTCAGTGAAAACCAGCTCGGCCCGATTTTCTTTGAATTTATCCAGCGCAAAGGCGATGACGGTTTTGGCAACGGCAACTTCAAAGCGCTGTTCGAGAGCATTGAGCTCGACCAAATGCGCCGTGGCGTCTTGACGCCCAACGGCTAAGCGCGGCGGCAGGCAACACCGGCTGTTTGCTACACTTTCACCCCATGTTCATTCACCGCACATTGATCACAGGTCGTTGCGACCGGGGGGCCTGGCCCTGGCGTTGGTGCTGCGGGTCTTGACCGGCCGGTTGCTGCGTCGCCCAGTTAGCGTGAAACACCCCCGAAGCACCTGCGGCGCTCGCCCCCTCAAGGGAGCGCACCCGGTGGCTTGGCAGAGCCAGATCCACGGGTGCACTGGAAGCGGCGCGCTCGTCTCGCGGCGCGGTTTCATCGCTCGGTGGCGCTTGGCCCATGCATGACAGTTA
>JAYVXE010000263.1:0-1522 GCA_043785395.1 Burkholderiaceae bacterium
GGGTGCGCCCCCTTGAGGGGGGAGCGCCGCAGGCGCTTCGGGGGTGTTTCACGTCAACACCGAAAGCACCGAGAACCGTACCCGGTGTACGGTTCGCACTTGGGCGCGAGCGCTGCACGCGCCGCCAAGCGCCCTCACCACCAGGAGAGCTCAGCATGCAAAATTCGCCCCCCGGCACTGGCCCGCTCAACGCACAGCATGGCAAGGCCGAATCTGCGCCCGCCGATGGCATCACCGACTGGGGCGCCGCCGCCCTGTCGCGCGCCATCCATGGCGGCCAGGTATCTTGCGTCGAAGTGATGCAAGCCTATTTGGCGCAAATCGAACGCATCAACCCCAAGGTTCAGGCGATCGTCTCGCTGCAAGCCAGTGAAGGCCTGCTGGCCCAGGCGGGCGAGCGCGACCGCCAACGCGCCGCCGCCAAGCTTGCCAAAAGTGCAACGCACACGCTGGGCTGGATGCACGGCTTCCCGCAGGCGCCCAAGGATCTGGCCGCGACGGCAGGCATCACCACAACCCAGGGCTCGCCGATCCTGAAGGACTTCGTGCCTCAGACCGACGCCATCATCGTCGAGCGCATCCGCCGGGCTGGCGCGGTGCTGATCGGCAAGACCAATACGCCCGAGTTTGGGCTCGGATCGCATACCTACAACCGCGTCTTCGGCACGACACGCAACGCCTTCGACACCACCAAAAGTGCCGGCGGCAGCAGCGGCGGTGCAGCCGTAGCGCTGGCCCTGAACATGCTGCCGGTGGCCGACGGCAGCGACATGATGGGCTCGCTGCGCAACCCGGCGGGCTGGAACAACGTTTTCGGCCTGCGCCCCTCCTTGGGCCGCGTACCTTACGGCCCCAGCAGCGAAGTTTTCTTCCAGCAACTCGGCTGCGAAGGCCCGATGGGCCGCAGCGTCGCCGACCTCGCCCTGCTGCTGTCGGTGCAAGCCGGCTTTGACGCCCGCGCCCCGCTGTCGCTGAACCACGACCCAGCCCAATTCACCCGGCTGCTAGAGCCTGGTTTGGCGCGCAATTTCAAAGGCACGCGCATTGGCTGGCTCGGTGACTTCAATGGCCACTTGCCCATGGAGGCCGGCCTGATGGACACCTGCACCCACGCGCTCAAGCACTTTGAGAGCCTCGGCTGCAGCGTCGAGGCGGTGCAGCCCGACTACCCCATGGAGCAGCTCTGGACAACCTGGCTGACGCTGCGCGGCTTCGCCATAGCCGGCACGCTGGGGACGCTGTATGCCAACCCCAAGCTGCGCGCCCAACTCAAGCCCGAGGCCCAATGGGAGGTCGCGCAAGGTCAGCGGCTCAGCGCGGCCAACGTCTACCAAGCCGCGCTCCACCGCTCAACCTGGTACCAAGCACTGCGCAAGCTGTTCGAGCGCGTTGACTACCTGGTCTTGCCCTCGGCACAGATGTTCCCCTTCAATGCCGAATGGGACTGGCCCCGACAGATCGCCGGCAAAACGATGGACAGCTACCACCGCTGGATGGAAGTGGTCATCGGCGGCACGCTGGC
>JAYVXE010000264.1:0-5248 GCA_043785395.1 Burkholderiaceae bacterium
TGCGGCGCGGTTTCATCGCTCGGTGGTGCTTGGCCCAGTGCATGGCAGTTAACGTGAAACAGCTTTTTCGGCGTAATTTATGTATTTTGATAGCTTATAGCGCTTTATTTGTATACATTTCAATATGAAATAGCTTTGTTTTCTATTAGAAACAAGCGGTACTAGCTATTAAATTAATAAATTCACGTGTTTTCCACCATTTCAGCCTCGAATGGACTGACCTCTCAGGAGATTTTCCCCATGCTGCATTCGCCCAAAATCACAGCTACTCCCACCGTGGCTGGCGCCATGCGCTGGGCGATTGCCACGCTACTGCTGGCCTGCACGCTGGTCATGCACAGCGGCGCGCTGGCAAAAATCTACGCCAAATGGTTCACATTGCCCATCCCGCCGCGCAACACGGCGCTGAATCTGCCGATGAGCGAGGCGCTGCAACAGCTGCTGCGCCAACCCAACGATCTGCCGCTGGAGTCCTACACGCCATGAAGATGCCGTCCTCCCTTGACGCCCACGCTGCGCTGCCGGCAAGCGTGTTTCAACCGGCCCAGCGTCTGCGCGCCATGGGCGTATCCGAGATTTTGCGGATCACCGAGCAGGCCCAGGCGCTCAAGCGCGCAGGCCGTCCGGTGATCGTGCTGGGCGCGGGCGAGCCCGACTTTGACACGCCTGCGCACGTTGGCGCAGCCGCTGCGGCGGCCATCGGGCAAGGCCAGACGCGCTACACAGCGCTTGCCGGCAGCCCGGCGATGAAGGCGGCGGTGCAGCTGAAGTTTGAGCGCGACAACGGCCTGGGCTTTGCGCTGCACGAGATCAGCGTCGCCGCGGGCGCCAAGCAGGTGATCTTCAATGCGCTGATGGCCAGCCTGAACCCTGGTGATGAGGTGATCCTGCCCGCGCCTTTTTGGACGTCTTACGCCGACATGGTGCAAATCTGCGGCGGCGTGCCGGTGAGCGTGCCCTGCGGCGAGGCGCAGGGCTTTCGGCTGGAGGCGGCGCAGCTGGAGGCGGCCATCACGGCGCGCACCCGCTGGTTGTTTTTAAACTCACCCTCCAACCCCAGCGGTGCCGCCTACAGCGCAGCGCAGTTGCAGCCGATCACCGAGGTGTTGCTGCGCCACCCGGCGGTCTGGGTGCTGGCCGACGACATCTACGAGCACATCTTGTACGACGGCCTGGCGTTTGCCACCGTAGCCGTTGTGGCGCCCGGTTTGCGCCAGCGCACGCTGACCGTCAACGGTGTCTCCAAGGCCTACGCCATGACCGGCTGGCGCATCGGCTATGGCGGCGGCCCCAAGGACTTGATTGCGGCGATGGCGGTGGTGCAAAGCCAGTCCACATCCTGCCCCTCGTCCATCAGCCAGGCGGCAGCCATCGCCGCGCTGACCGGGCCGCAGGAGCTGGTGCGCGAGCGCTGTCTTGCGTTCCAGCTGCGGCGCGATCTGGTGGTGGCCGCGCTCAACCGCATCCCCGGCCTGCACTGCCTGTGCCCGCAAGGCGCGTTCTACACCTTTGCCAGCTGTGCGGGCGTGCTTGGGCGGCGCACGGCCAAAGGCCAGCTGCTGCAGACCGACAGCGACTTTTGCAACTATTTGCTGCACGACTTTGATGTCGCCGTGGTGCCGGGCACGGTATTTGGCCTGGCACCGTATTTCCGCATTTCGTATGCCACGTCTGTGGCGGAGCTGGAGAGTGCCTGCGCGCGCATCGCAGCGGCTTGCGCAGAGCTGCGCTGAGCACGAACCGGCCCACGCGGCTTACCTATTACCGGCTACCTCTTACCTGGAACCCTTGCCATGACAACTTCCCGCACCGGCGGCCAAATTTTGGTGGAGCAACTCTTGCTGCACGGCGTACAGCAGTTGTTTTGCGTCCCCGGCGAGAGCTTTCTCGCCGTGCTTGATGCCTTGCACGACTGCCCGATAGAGGTCACCGTCTGCCGCCAAGAAGGCGGCGCAGCGATGATGGCCGAGGCCCAGGGCAAGCTCACCGGCCAACCCGGGGTGTGCTTCGTCACCCGTGGGCCGGGGGCCACCAACGCAGCAGCTGGGCTGCACATTGCCCACCAAGACTCCACGCCCTTGCTGCTGTTTGTGGGTCAAGTGGCACGCAACGCGCTGGGGCGCGAAGCCTTCCAAGAGCTGGACTACCCAGCCGTCTTTGGCAGCATGGCCAAGTGGGTGGTGCAGATCGACGACGCAGCCCGCCTGCCCGAGCTGGTGTCGCGCGCCTTTCACACCGCCACTTCGGGCCGACCCGGGCCGGTGGTGATCGCGCTGCCGGAAGACATGCTGAGCGCGGCCATCACCTTGGCCGCCCCCCAGCGGCCCCAGCAAGCCTACGCCGTGGTCGAGACCGAGCCCGGCCCGGCCGCGCTGGCCGAGCTGCAACAGCGGCTGGAGCGCGCCAAGAAGCCGCTTGCCATCCTCGGCGGCAGCCGCTGGTCAGATGCCGCTGTGCAGCAATTCAGCGCCTTTGCGCAAACCTGGGCGTTGCCGGTGCTGTGCTCGTTTCGCCGTCAAATGCTGTTTGACCACCTGCACCCCTGCTACGCCGGCGACCTCGGTCTGGGCGTCAACCCCCGCTTGCTGGCACGCATCGAACAGGCTGACCTGGTCTTGCTGATCGGTGGGCGCCTGTCCGAGGTGCCCTCACAGGGCTACGAACTGCTGGCCATTCCCACGCCTGCGCAAGACTTGGTCCATGTGTTTGCCGACGCCGCTGAATTTGGCAAACTCTACCGCGCAACACAGTCCATCCACGCCACGCCGCAAGCCTTCGCCCGGGCGCTCGGCCAACTTCCTGCGCCGGACACGACGCCAAGCTGGCAAGCGCACACCGAAGCCGCCCACGCCGACTATCTGCACTGGAGCGATCCGGCCAGCGTCCACATTCCCGGCCCGCTGCAAATGGGCCAGGTGATGCAGCATTTGCGCGCCGTGCTGCCAAGCGACGCCATTTTGTGCAACGGCGCGGGCAACTTCGCCACCTGGGTGCACCGCTTTTGGCCGTTTCGCCACTACGCCAGCCAGCTCGCCCCGACCAGTGGCTCGATGGGCTACGGCCTGCCCGCCGGCGTCGGCGCCAAGCGGCTGTGGCCCGCGCGCGAGGTGGTGGTTTTTGCCGGCGACGGCGACTTCATGATGCACGGCCAGGAGTTCGCCACCGCCGTGCAATACGGGCTGCCCATCATCGTGGTGCTGCTCGACAACGCCATGTACGGCACCATCCGCATGCACCAAGAGCGCCACTATCCCGGCCGCATCAGCGCCACCGCGCTGCGCAACCCCGACTTTTGCGCCTACGCCCAAGCCTTCGGCGGCCACGGTGAAACCGTCATCCACAGCGCCGACTTCGCCCCCGCCTTGGCCCGCGCCCGCGCCAGTGGCAAGCCCGCCGTCTTGCACTGCCTGCTCGACCCAGAGGCGATTACACCGAGCAGCACCCTGCAAGGGATTCGGGCGGCGGCACTGGCTGGATGAAGATGCCGGTGGAGGGGATTGGCACACGGAGCAAGCACCACCGAGCGATGAAACACGTGCGCGCAGCCCCCAGTGCACCCGTGGATCTGGATCTGGCTCTGCCAGGCCACTGGGTGCGCCCTTGAGGGGGAAGCGCCGCAGGCGCGACGGGGATGGTTCACGTTAAACGCCCGTAAAATCAGGCGATGACCGCCGATTTTTCCGCCCTAAACCTGACGCATCACTTTTTGATTGCCATGCCTGGTCTGGAGGACGAGACTTTTGCCAAAAGCGTGGTGTACCTGTGCGAGCACAGCGAACGCGGCGCTCTGGGGCTGGTGATCAACAAGCCCGGCACCTTGCATCTGCATGATTTGCTGCAAACCGTCGATCTGGCATTGCGCCGTGACGATTTGGCCGACACCTTGGTCTTCCAAGGCGGGCCGGTGCAAACCGACCGTGGCTTTGTGCTGCATGACGCCATGCATGCCGACAGCGGCCGCCCCGAAGAGTCTGGCTACGCCTCTACCCTGAGCATCCCTGGCGGCCTGGAGATGACCACCTCCAAAGACGTGCTCGAAGCCCTGGCCACCGGCGCAGGCCCGCGCCGCGTGCTGGTGACGCTGGGCTATGCGTCCTGGGGCGAGGGCCAGCTGGAGTCGGAAATCGCCGAGAACAGCTGGCTGACCGTCGATGCCGACCCCCACCTGATCTTCAGCACCCCGGCGGCACAGCGCTGGGACGCCGCCTTGGCGCTGCTCGGCCTGCAGGCCTGGATGCTGTCGCCCGATGTGGGGCATGCATGAGCGCTGGCAGTGCTAGCGCGGCGCTGGCGTCGGCAATACCCGCAGTACCGGCAGTACCGGCAGTACCGGCACATTGGCAGCTTTTCCTGGCCTTCGACTATGGCCAAAAACGCACCGGTGTCGCCGTCGGCAACCGCTTGCTGCGCCGCGCCACGCCGCAGGCCACGGTGCAGGCCGAAGGCGACGCCCGCTTTGCGCCGATCGCCCAAGTCATCCGTGATTGGCAGCCCGATGCTTTGGTGGTCGGTGTGCCGTTCCACCCCGACGGCGCAGCGCACGAGAACACCCACCGGGCGCGGCGTTTTGCGCGCCAACTGCGGGGGCGTTTCCAGCTGCAAGTGTTCGAGGTCGACGAGCGCTACAGCACCACCGAGGCCTTGGCGGCCGGGGCCAAAGACGCTGACGCAGCGTCGGCCTGCATCATTCTTGAACAATTTTTGAGGAGTCTTCCATGAGCCGCTGTCTGGCCATCCTGCACTTTGGTACGCGCGCGCCAGCGCACTCAGCCGTATGACGCAGCCCACCCCGAACGATGAAACCGCGCCGCGAGACGAGCGCACCCCCAGTGCACCCGTGGATCTGGCTCTGCCAGGCCACCGGGTGCGCCCCCTTGAGGGGGAAGCGCCGCAGGCGCTACGGGGGGGAGTCACATTAAACGCCGAAGCCTTGTACAGCGAACTGCTGTGCGGCGTGCGCACGCTGATGCACCCAAGCACACGGCTGGTCGGTATCACCTCGGGCGGTGCCTGGTTGGTACAGCGTTTGCAGCGCGACCTCGGCCAAGCGGGAGAGCCCGGCATCATCTCTTCGGCACTGCACCGCGATGACTTCGCCCGCCGTGGCCTGACCGAGAGTGTCGCGACAAGCTTGCCGTTCGACGTCAATGGCGCCGACATCCTGATCCTGGACGACGTGCTCTACACCGGGCGCACACTGCGCGCCGTCATCAACGAGCTGTTTGACTACGGTCGCCCGGCCTGCGTG
>JAYVXE010000265.1:0-5233 GCA_043785395.1 Burkholderiaceae bacterium
CTTCCAGTGCACCCGTGGATCTGGCTCTGCCAGGCCACCAGGTGCGCCCCCTTGAGGGGGAAGCGCCGCAGGCGCTTCGGGGGTGTTTCACGTTAAAGAAGCTGTCAACTGCGGCTTCTGTGTTTGAGCTGCTCTACAGCAAGTACAATCCCATGCTGACGGGCCTCCCCGCATGGTGAAGCGGCCAACCGGGTCAGGTGGGGAACCAAGCAGCCCTAACTGTGGAGCCAGTGCCGGGGGTAAGGCTCGTCAACCCTCTTTTTCTTGCGCATCGACCCGCTCAGGTCGACCCCAACCCCAAGTGACGCAAAACCCCCAGCCCTGCCGCATGACCGGTGGAAAAGCAGGCGGTCATCAAATAGCCCCCGGTGGGGGCCTCCCAGTCCAGCATTTCACCCGCACACCAAACACCTGGCAGCGCCGTCAGCATCTGGTTGGCGTCCAGCGCCTCTAGCGCCACCCCGCCCGCGCTGCTGATCGCCTCCGCCACCGGCCTTGCAGCCAGCAGCCGCAGCGGCAGCGCTTTGATGGCAGCAGCCAGCCGTTCGGGCTCCTGCATACCTTGCTTGCCCAGCACTTCGTAGAGCAACCCGGCCTTGATGCCGTCCAAGCCCAAGCGGCTTTTGAGGTGGCTGGACAAAGAGCGCGCACCGCGTGGATGGCGCACCTCGGCCAACACGCGCTCGGCCGGTTTGTCGGGCAACAAGTCCAGGCTCAAGGTGGCGCTGCCGTGGGCTGCAATTTCGTCCCGCAGCAGGGCGGATGCGGCGTACACCAAGCTGCCCTCAATCCCGGTTGCAGTCGCAACAAACTCGCCCCGGCGCTGGAACGACTGGCCCAGGGTATTGGTAAAAGCCAGCGCCACCGACTTGAACGGCTGCCCGGCAAAACGGCTGCTGAAATGCGGCGTCCAGCCCACGGCAGACTGCGCCGGCGCACCGGCCAGTGACCCCGCCGCCGCCACCTCAAAGCCACAGTTGGACGGGCGCAGCGGCTGCACCGGCACGCCGTGCGCCGCCAGCAAAGGCGCCCAAGCCCCGTCCGAGCCCAGCTGCGGCCAGCTGGCACCACCCAGCGCCAGCACCACGGCCTGTGCAGGCAGCAGCAGCTCACCCGCTGGCGTCGCAAAACGCAGCCCATGCTCGGCGCCCGCCGCTGTCGGCCCCGCCCAGCCCAGCCAGCGGTGCCGCATATGGAACTGCACCCCCAGCGCACGCAAGCGTTGCAACCAAGCCCGCAGCAGCGGGGCGGCCTTCAAATCGACAGGGAAAATCCGCCCCGAACTGCCGACAAAGGTCTCGACCCCCAGCCCCTGCGCCCAAGCGCGCAACTGCGGCGGGCCGAACGCGGCCACCAGCGGCGCCAAGGCCTCGGCCCGGGCGGCGTAGCGCGACAGGAAAGCGGCCTGCGGCTCGCTGTGGCTCAGGTTCAGTCCGCCCTTGCCCGCCAACAGGAATTTGCGCCCTGCTGACGGCATGGCGTCATAGACCTGGACACTGACCCCGGCCTTGGCCAACACTTCGGCAGCCATCAAACCGGCCGGGCCAGCACCGATCACCACCACTTTTTTCTTGTTCATTCAGACTCGATTCTTGGTTTGCAACTACGCCGCCGCCCTGTCCGGTGCCGCGCCGAGGCGGCCCAGCCGGGGCAGGCGTAGTGCGTTGGATTTGTTACCAGGGAGCGGATTGTCCGCTAAGCGCCAGGCAAGAACAGCGTGCCTCTTCATTAGGACTTACGCAAACCTTGTTGATAGACACTACCTGTAGCGTCTGAGCTTGTTGAAAAACGCTACCTGTGGATTTTTGCGTAAGTCGTGTTCATGCAGGAGGCTCAGCCTAAGCCGACGGGCAGGGGGCCACAGCCCTGGCGCGAAGCCCTGCAGCACAGGTCCGAAAACGGCCAATCAACGATTTGCCACGTCCTATGATGGCCCGCATGAATCCCCACGACCCTGCCCATTTCGAGGCTTGCTACCGCGCCCTCACTGCCCGCGATGCACGCTTTGACGGCTGCTTTTTCACGGGCGTGAGCAGCACCGGCATTTACTGCCGCCCAGTCTGCAAAGTCAAAGCGCCCAAGCGCGAAAACTGCAGCTTCTTCAGCCTCGCGGCGCAGGCTGAACAGGCCGGCTTTCGTCCCTGTCTGCGCTGCCGCCCCGAGCTCGCCCCGCAGCTTCGGCTGTGGTCAAGCCAAGACGCCAACGCCTTGCTGGCCACCGCAGCGGCGCGCTGGCTGGACGAGCCCCAGGCCTGGCCCCTGGACGGGCCTTCGGTGGCGCAGCTGGCACTGCGGCTCGGCGTCAGCGACCGCCATGTGCGACGCATCTTTGCGGCGCAATGGGGCGTCTCGCCGCTGCAATACCTGCAAACCCGCCGCCTGCTCAACGCCAAGCAGTTGTTGACCGATACCGACCTGCCGGTAACCCAGGTCGCCTGGGCCAGCGGCTTTGCCAGCGTGCGCCGCTTCAATGCCGCATTCCAAACCCATTACCGTATGAATCCGTCGCAGTTGCGCCAAGCGCAGCGGCCCCGCACAGCCAGCGCCGCCACCAGCCCGCACAGTGCGGGCCAGAGCATTCGCCTCGGCTACCGTCCGCCCTACGATGTCGCGGCCATGCTTGATTTTTGGCGCCGCCGGATGCTGCACGGCGTCGAACACGTCAGCCCCAGCGGCATCCAGCGCACGCTGCGCATAGACATCGCCGGCCAGACCTACTGCGGCTGGCTCTGGGCCGAATTCACACATCCTGCTGCCCCTGCTGCAGCGGCGGCAACGCCACCGCAGGCGCACGCAAACAGCCCTGAACTCCAGCCGCTGCGCGACTGCAATGTGCAGTTGCGCGTCAGCGACGGCCTGCGCGAAGTGCTGCCACAGGTGATCCACCGGCTGCGTACAGCGCTCGACCTGGACGCCAACCCGCAGGCCATCAACGCCGTGCTGCATCCGCACTTCCCCACAGGCGACGGGCTGCGCGTGCCGGGCGGCCTGGACGGTTTCGAGCTGGCGGTACGCGCCGTGCTCGGCCAGCAGATCACGGTGGCCGCTGCGCGCACCTTGGCGCAGCGCTTGGTGGCTCGTTTTGGCACGCCGCTGGCAACACCCTGGCCGCAACTCAACCGCCTGTTCCCCACGCCCGAAGTGCTGGCCAACGCGTCGGCCGAGGATCTGGGCAGCTTGGGCATCGTGCGCCAGCGCCACGGAGCCATCACGGCGCTGGCGCAGGCAGTGGCCACGCAATCCATAGCGCTGCACAGCGGCGCCGACATCGCCACAACCGTCGCTGCGCTCAAAACCCTGCCCGGCATTGGCGACTGGACCGCCCAGTACATAGCCATGCGCGCACTGCGCTGGCCAGATGCCTTTGCCGCCGGCGATGTCGCCTTGCACAAAGCCCTGGGCCTGATGGCACAGCCTGCGCGCCCAAGCGCACGCGCCGCCGAAGCCGAGCGCCAAGCGCAGGCCTGGCGGCCCTGGCGCAGCTATGCATTGGTGCGCGCCTGGGCATATGGACCTCCCCCGTAACGCCTTCGGCGCTCGCCCCCTCAAGGTGGCGCACCCGGTGGCCTGGCAGAGCCAGCTCCACGGCTGCACTGGAAGCGGTGCGCTCATCTCGTGGTTTGGTTTAATGAAAACTATAGCTATAAATACTTAACTACTATGCGATAGAAGGTTATTTTATGAAATTTAATACACCCTGGGCCTATGCCCGCTTTGACTCTCCCCTAGGCCCCATGCTGCTGGCTGCGTCGGCGCGCGGACTGACTGGGGCCTGGTTCGAAGGCCAGCGCTACCAGCCCGATACCAGCGCCTGGCCGCTGACGCCGGCGCACCCGGTTTTGCAAGCGGCCGCAGCGCAACTGCGCAACTACTTCGCAGGCCAGCGCCAGCCGTTCACGCTGCCGCTCGACCTGTGCGGCGGCAGCGCGTTCCAGCAAACGGTATGGCAAGCACTGCTGGCGCTAGACCTTGGCACGACGCAAAGCTACGGCGGCCTGAGTGCGGCTTTGGGCCGGCCAACGGCGGTGCGCGCCGTCGCCGCAGCCATAGGGCGCAACCCCATCAGCATCATCGTTCCCTGCCACCGGGTGCTGGGCCACAGCGGTGCGCTGACCGGCTACGCGGGTGGGCTGGCGCGCAAAACGGCGCTGTTGCAGATCGAAGGCGTGCTGCCAGCAGGGCGCAGCGATGCAGCCATCAGGCAATACCCATAGCGCTATGAAACGCTCTTGACAGCTATACTTTCTGCAGCTTATCCCCAAAAAAATAACGTGGCTTTCAATCCGACTCCTAGAATCGATCCATCAAATATGGCCCAGCTATGAAATTTCAATTTACGCACCTAGGCGCCATCGATAAAGCCGACATCGAGCTGGCGCCACTGACCGTTATCTGTGGGCGCAACAATACCGGCAAAACCTATGCCACCTACGCCATCTACGCATTTCTAGCCACCTGGCGACAGCTGATAGACTGGAAGGTTCGCCCAAGCGACTTGTTCCAATTACGCGATAACGGAACTATTTCCTTGGATTTAGAAGAGCATTTTGTCCAAAGCTGGCCCGAAATAAAAAACAAAACCAGCCAAGCATGGCTGGACTACCTTCCTCGGGCATTGGGAGCACCGGCAGAGCGCTTTAAAGAAACAAAAATATCTTTTGATTTCTCCTTGGACGAAAAATGGATAAATGAAACCTTCAAAAGAGAACTCCGTAGCGACCAGGGGAAAATTTTATTTACCGCAGAAAAAGCAACTGGCAGCAAGACACTAGAAATCGCCGTCATTCGAGATGGCGGGGGAAGTGACTTACCATTCTTCGCACTAGAGGAGATGATCAACCAAACCCTGCTCGAAGCCGTTCTTGGACCCTATTTGCCCACCGTATTCATGGTAAGCACAGAGCGCACCGGGACTGTCATTTTCAAAGAAGAGCTTAATTTAACAAAAAATAAAATAGTTAATTACCTGGCCACCATGGATTCAAATAAAACAGAATCCCATCCACATAAATTATTTGAAGCCATTTACAAAAATGGCTATCCCTTGCCAGTGGAAGACAATGTGCAATTCGTCAATCGGTTTGGCTCTTTAGAGGGCCAATCCAGTCCCTTGCTGGCCCAGCACCCGAGTTTGGTCGCTGACTTTGAGGGTATTGCTGGCGGCAAATATGAAACCAATAAAGATGGCGTAACACACTTTGTTCCTAAAGGCAGCAGCACCAAACTACGGCTT
>JAYVXE010000266.1:0-5205 GCA_043785395.1 Burkholderiaceae bacterium
CTCGTCCTTGCGCACAAGAGTGCGCTGCGTCCTCGCGCCTTGCCTGACACGCCGATCACGGCACCCTCGTATGCATCCAACTGCGGTTTCTAGGTTGAATGTCAGCCAAAGATTCTGCAGCAGGCATATTGGCATGCACGGTGACAATGATTGGGCGGCACCCGGCAGCTACGCTTGGCGATCTGCACCGTGACATGCTCGCCCAGGATGGCGCGTACGCCCAACGCGCAGGGCTCGCCCACATAACCGGCGTCTGCCAGCAGGCTCTGTAGTAAATCACTTTGCACCAAAAACCGTGGATTCTTCAAATCCGCAAATTCGCCCGACCACGCCCGGCCACGCCAAACCGGCCTGTTGCCGTACCGCTTACGCAACAAACCTCACCTGCGGCCCCGCCGTCGGCGCGCTCAGCGCACCCATCACGGCGGCCTGCGCAAAGCCTTCCGCATGGAACTGCGCCAGCACGGCGGGGGCGGCAGCGGCGCTGCAACTCACCAACAGGCCGCCGCTGGTTTGCGGGTCGGCGACCAGGGCGCGTTGCCAATCGGGCGCAGCACTAGGCCACAGCACCTGCGCGGCGTAGCCGCTCCAGTTGCGCGCCGAAGCACCGGTTGCGATGCCTTGCTGGGCCAGCCGGGCGGCGCTGGGGATGAAGGGCAGCTGCGCCAACGGCACTTGCGCTGCGAGTTGCGAGCCCCGGCAGATTTCCAATAAATGCCCGGCCAGGCCAAAGCCGGTGACGTCGGTCATGGCGTGCACACCGGGGAGCGCTGCCAAGGCGATGCCAACCCGGTTCAACTGGGTGGTGTAGTGCAGCATGTCGGCGTAGCCGCTGGCGTCTAGCAGGCCTTTTTTGAGCGCTGCCGACAAAATACCAACGCCCAAAGGCTTGCCCAGCACCAGCACATCGCCGGCCTGCGCGTCGGCGTTGCGCCGTACCCGGTCGGGGTGTACCAGGCCGAGCCCAACCAGGCCGTAGATCGGCTCTTGCAGGTCGATGCTGTGGCCGCCGGCAATCGGGATGCCGGCCTCGCGGCAGGCGCTGGCACCACCGGCGAGCACGCGCGCAATCACTTCTGGCGAGAGTTTGTCGATGGGCATTCCCACCAAGGCCAGCGCCATGATCGGTGTGCCGCCCATGGCGTAGATGTCGGACAGTGCGTTGGTGGCGGCAATGCGGCCAAAGTCAAACGGGTCATCGACGATGGGGGTGAAGAAGTCGGTGGTGGCAACCAAGGCCTGGCTGTCGTTCAGACGGTAGACCGCCGCATCGTCACTGGTCTCCAAACCAACCATCAGCGCGGGCGGGACGATGCCGGGCGGGGCCTGTGCCAAAATCTCGGCCAGCAGGCCGGGGGCGATTTTGCAGCCACAACCGCCGCCATGTGAAAAACGGGTAAGGGCAATAGGTTCCATGATGCGATGTTTTAAAACGGGTTGGGAAACGGGTTGGGAAACGGGTTGGGGAGTGCACACAAGAGGCGCTGCTGGCGGGCATTGTGCCCCGCACGCGCAGGCCTGGGGGGGCAGCGCAGGCCCCGCGCTTGCACCTGTTGCGAATAGCCGGCCATGACGCCGCAGCGCGCCTTGGTGCAGCTGGCCGAACGCCATGCTTTTACCTGCCTGATCGACGCCCGCTCTCCGGCCGAATTTGCGCTCGACCATCTGCCGGGCGCCATCAACTGCCCGGTGCTGGACGACGAGGAGCGCCGCATCGTTGGCACGCTGTACAAGCAAAGCGGCGCGTTTGAGGCGCGCCGGGTGGGCGGCGCCATGGTGGCAGCCCAGTTGGCGCAGCATTTGCGCACGCATTTTGCCGACCAACCGCCGGGCTGGAAGCCGCTGGTCTACTGCTGGCGCGGCGGCCTGCGCAGCGGCTCAATGGTGGCCTGGCTGCGCCTGGTTGGCTGGGACGCCCACCAACTGGCCGGTGGCTACAAGCGTTTTCGCCAGCATGTGCTGGCGCAGCTGGACGCTTTGGCGGCGCATTTGCAACTGCGCGTGGTCTGCGGTGCCACCGGCAGCGCCAAGACCCGGCTGCTGGCGGCGCTGGCCGAGCAAGGCGCCCAAGTGCTCGATTTAGAAGCCTTGGCGCGCCACAAGGGCTCGCTTTTAGGTGCTTTGCCAGGCATTGCCCAGCCGTCCCAAAAAGGCTTTGACACGGCGCTGGTAACCCAGCTAGAAGCGTTCGACTTGGCGCAGCCGGTCTATGTCGAGGGCGAGAGCGCCAAGATTGGCCGCATCAGCCTGCCGCTGGCGCTGGTTGCGCGCATGCGTGCCAGCCCTTGCTTGGAGGTTGACGCCACGCCGTCGGCGCGGCTGGCGTATTTGCTGCGCGACTACGCCTACCTGGGCGATGACCCGGCAGCACTGGCGGCGCAATTGGGCCAGCTCAAGGAGATGCAGGGCAAAGAGCGGGTGCAGCGCTGGCAAGCCTGGGCCGAGACCGGTGCGAAGGCCGATTTGGCCGCGCTGTTTGCCGAGCTGATGGCGCTGCACTACGACCCGCATTACGCCCGCTCGCAAGCACGCCACTTTGCCGCTTGGCCGCAGCGCCAACGGCTTGCCAGCGATGATTTGTCGGACGCTGGGATTGCCGCGCTGGCGCTGGCCGTGCTGGGACGTTAACGGCGACTTGCGCGCAGTCCCATGAAGCTGGCCCGGCTTATTTGATTACCCCGGCCCCGAGTCCGAGTTTTGCGATGACGGCCTGCTCGGCCTTCATGGTGTCAGCCACGTAGCGGGTGTAGGTGGGGCCGTCCATGTAGAGCGTGTCCATGTCGAATTTGGCCAGCGCCTCTTTGTAATTCGGCATCTCCATCGCCTGTTTGAAGGCATCGTGCAAGATTTTTACCACCTTGGGGTCCACCCCTTTGGGCAGCGCGAGCCCAAAGGGCGAGGTCTGCACCAGGTTGATGCCCGACTCTTTCAAGGTCGCAACCTTGGGGTACTTGGCTGAGCGCTGCTCGCCCCAGGTCGCCAGCAGGCGCAGCTTGCCCTGGTCGACATAGGGCGCCCAGCCGGGCGTGTCGGCGATCGACATCACATGCCCGCCCAAAACGGCTTGCAGCGACTCGGAATTGCCCTTGTACGGGATGTGGTTGAGCGTCACGCCGGACTGCAGCGCGATGCCCTCCATCGTCAGGTGCAAGGTGGTCAAGGCGCCGGGCGTGCCATAGCTCAGCTGACCGGGGTTGGCCTTGGCATAGGCCATGTAGTCGGCCATGGTTTTGATGGGCGAGCTGGCCGCCACCACCAGCCCAAAGGTGTAGCCACCCAGGTTGATCACGTAGTCCAGGTCGGTTGCCGGGTTCCAGTTGATCTTGGTGGTGTACGGCAGGCGCAACACCGGCAGCGCGATCTGCGCCAAGGTGTAGCCGTCGGCGGCGGTGCTTTGCATCATTTGCGCCGGCAGCACGCCGCCAGCGCCGGGCTTGTTCTCGATGATCACGGCCTGGCCCAAAATCTTGCTGGCGTTTGCGGCCAGCACCCGAAACGGCACGTCGGTGGAGCCGCCAGCGGTAAAGCCAATCAGCACGCGAATCGGTTTGCTGGGAAAGCTGTCAGCCTGGGCCGGCGTGCCCGCCAGGCTGGCCAGGCTGGCCAAAAGGCTGAGAAAGAAAAACGTGCGGCGCGGGCGTTGAAAGCTTGGCATGGTTGTCTCTGGGTTTTGTGGTGCGCTTGGGCGCAGTTGTATCCATGGTGCGCAGCGGCAGATGGAGGCAAGCCAGGCCGAGCGCAATTCCAGTATAAAGCGGCCACCCGACCGCCCAAGACGGCGGAGCAGCCCAAGGTTTGGCGCTCTGGCGCTGGCCATTGGCCTTCTCTGGCACAGGGCGGCTGCGTTAAAAAACATCTATTTAATAGCTGGTACCGCTTGGTATATATCGATTTCAAATAGATATAGGCATGAAGCCTATAAAAATAAAGCGATATCAGCTATTAAATTGAATTAATCAAGCCAATACCACGGCATCCAACACCGTCGCCAGTGCGACATCGAAATGCGCGGCTTGCTCGAACTGCACCCAGTGGCCGGCCTGCGCGATAAGCGTCAGTCCTTGCAAGGTGGGCGCGTCATTCAGCGCTGTGCGCAAGGCGTCGAGCTGGCCTCGGTAGAGCGCGTCTTCCTGGCCATAAATCGCAAACACCGGGCAACGGATCTGCGCCAGCGTTTGCCGCAGAGCGTCGGTATAGGCCAGGCGGCGGCCTGGCAGGCGGTCGCGGTTGACGTTGGCGCGGTGGATTTGCAGCGCCAGCGCCCGGATGTCGCTGCTGCTGGCCTGCGGTCGGTACAGCATGAGGGCGGCGATGTTGTGCTGGTGGACGGCGTCCATGGCGGCCTCATCGCGCAGGTGGCGCCAAGCTGTCAGCGGCACCGTGTCGCGTGCGGCCACACCCAGGCCCGGTGCGCCAACCAACACCAGGCGCTGGGCCCGCGCCGGCACCGTCTGCGCCCAAAAACCAGCCACCATGCCGCCAAAAGAAAAGCCGACCAGATCGCAGGCGATCGGCACATCTTTGCAGGCGATCGGCAAATTCGGCAAATCCCCGCTGTCGCCGCCGCCGGGCTGGTGCCTGCCCGCCTGCGCCAGCAAATCCTGCAAGCCCGCCTCCAGCGGCGCCACCAGCGCATCGGCGTCGCGCCCGCTGCCGGGGCGGGCCGAGTCGCCAAAACCCGGCAGATCGGGCACCAGCACGGGGCGTCCAGCCTGCACCAGGGCCTGGATGTTGCGCGCCCAGTGGGTCCAGCTGCCGCTGCCGCCGTGCAGCAAAACGCAGGGCGCGTGCGGACTGCGGGCATCGCTGTGGGTGTCGGGCAGGCCCCAGCAGTGCCAGACCAGCGTGCCGTCGCCGCACGGGGTCTCGTAGCGACGGGCGCTGGCGCGCAATTCAACGAGCAACGCGTGGGGAGGCTCGCAGGCGATGGTGGGATGGGACGGTGGCAAGTGGGACACGGCAGGCTCGGCGGGTTGTTGGATAAGTCTAATAGGCCAGTAGCGCTACTGCCACATCAGATCAAGGGTTAAAGTAACTTTTGTTAAAAAAAATACCCATGCACAGGACACACATCCCGAACCATGAAACCACGCCGCGAGACGCGCACACCGCCCCCAGTGCACCCGTGGATCTGGCGCTGCCAGGCCACCGGGTGCGCCCCCTTGTGGGGGAAGCGCCGCAGGCGCTTCGGGGGTGGTCTAAGTT
>JAYVXE010000267.1:0-5197 GCA_043785395.1 Burkholderiaceae bacterium
CCGTTGTGGAAGGCTTCGGTCTTGAACGGTTTAACTTCGGTATTGATCAGGGACATGGGGGCTTCCTTAGAGGCTTGGGTGAAAGAAGCCGCAAGTCTAGAGCCAAACAAGCCATCAATCCAATTGATTGACTTCATGACATCAATTGTCTTTGGCTATAATGAAGGCGTGAATCAGGCCCCTTTTCCAGCCAGCGCTCAGCCGCAAACACGAAGGGTACCACTTGCCAGTGCCTGGCCCAGCAAGCACAATCCGCCTTTACCCACTACATACACAAGGAGATCGCCATGAAAGGTGATGCATTGGTCCTATCCCACTTGCAAGCGCAGCTGAAGAACGAGCTGACCGCCATCAACCAATACTTTCTGCACTACCGCATGCTCAAGCACTGGGGCTTCAGCCGCTTGGCCAAGAAGGAGTACGAGGAGTCGATCGGCGAGATGAAACATGCCGATTGGCTGATGGACCGCATCTTCATGCTCGACGGTCTGCCCAACCTGCAAGACCTCGCCAAAATCATGGTTGGCGAGACCGTTCCAGAAATTCTGGACTGCGACCTGAAGGCCGAAAAAGGCGCGCAAGCCACGATCAAAGACGGCATCGCCCACTGCGAGACCGTGCGCGACTACGTCTCCCGCGACCTGCTGCAAAAGATCCTGGACGACACGGAAGAGCACATCGACTTCCTGGAAACCCAGATCGAGCTGGTCGCCAAAGTCGGCCTGCCCAACTACCTGCAATCGCAAATGGGCGAGCTGGCGTAAACAGACAAATTTCGCGCTTTCAAAGTATACGCAGGTAGCGTATGGTCATGGGCGCAGTATTTATGGAGCTCCCCCCCGTTTGAACGCTACCGGGCTGAGTATCTTGACGATGATGCATTTCGTGCGCTTCAAATGAAGTTGATGCAGACCCCGGATGCCGGGGATGTTATCCAGGGTACGGGTGGTCTACGAAAGGTGCGTTTCGCCGATGAAAGAAGGCAGAAAGCGTGGCGGTATCCGTGTCATCTATTACTGGTGGTCGGGCGGTGCGCAATTTTGGCTGTTCACTCTGTATGGCAAAGACGTCCAGGATGATCTCAGTGCGGCGCAGAAAAAAGTGCTGAAGAGTCTGCTAGACACGGAAGTCAACGCGAGGAAGAAACCATGAAACGAGATATGTTTGCTGAGCTGGTCGAAGGTTTTGATGCCTTGGCAGGCGTGCGAACGGGTAAGGTCACGCTGCGTTCACACAAGGTGGAAATGAATAAGCTGCCTGCTGTTACTGCTGGTGAACTGGTGGAGATTCGCGAGCATTTGCACTTGTCTCGACCGGTATTTGCCATGTACCTGCGCACCAACGCACGTACATTGGAGAATTGGGAGCAGGGACGCGCAAAGCCCAATGCCCAAGCAACTACATTGATTCGTCTCGTGCAGAAATATCCGGAGACTGTGGGTCATCTGGCGGCACTGGTCTGAAGCGCTGCCCATATCTTGCACAAAATGATGGGCGGCGCACCCTTGCGGACGGCTGCCATATCCTTTTTGTCGAAGGAGGTTGAACGTCTTCGGCGCTTTGCCCCATCTGACACGCCAGAACCCGCAACCGCCATGCTCCCATGTGGCTCCTGGCCCCAAAAAGCATGCTCGGCGCTGGTCGCCAAAAGACAGCCTAAACTATTGCCCTGTATGGGTTTTACGCGCATGGCCCGCAACCCATAAAGACTTGATATAGGCCCTTTTTTATGCCCCCACGTGCAGCGCAGTGCGCCGTACCCGCCGAACATTGAAGGCGCTGGCAATCAAAACCCCCTGCACCAGCGCCAAACCCAGCCAGACCTCCTGGAACTGGCCCTGGTCCATCAGCCGACCAAACACCAGCGGCGCAAACGCCTGGCCAATGTCCAGCCCCGAATACACCACGCCGTAAACCCGGCCCGTCGCCTGCGCCGGGGTTGAGCGCTTGACCAGCAAGTCACGCGACGGCCCGGCAATGCCGGCAAAAAACCCCATCACCGCAAACAGCACCGGCACCCAGTGGCCGGGAAAATTGCCCAGTGCAAGCAACACTGCGACCGAGGCCGCAATGCCAAAACCGACGCCAATAATGCGTTCACAACGGCTGGGATCGGCCGCCAAAAAACCGCCCAACAGCATGCCACCCGCCGTAGCCAGCATGTAAATGCTCAGGCACAAAGCCACCCAGGCCGACGGCACGGCGTGCAGCTGGCCCGCTGCTGCCGGGGCAAAGGTCTGCACCACACTGAGCGCCATGGCGGAGAAGAAAAAGAAGGCAAAGCACATCCACACCGCCGGGATCTGCAAAAAGTCAAACTGGCCCTCGGGCGGTGCTGCGGCCCGCCCCAAAGCGCTCGGGGCTGATGGCGAGACCGGCAGAACCGGCAGCGCCAGCGTCTCGCGCTTGACCCACAGCAACGCCAACACCCCCAGCACCAAGGCCGCCGCCGCCAGCAGCGCCACACGCCACGAAAACGCCAGCGCCAACGGCACCAACAGGGCCGGTGCCAGTGCCCAGCCCAAGCTACCGGTGATGCCGTGCACGCTATAGGCATGGCCGAGTCGCGCCGCGCTGACCTTGCGGTTCAGCAAGGTGTAGTCAACCGGGTGAAAAACGCCATTACCCATGCCTGCCAGCACCGAAAATCCCGCCAACATCGCATAACTGGTACTGAGCGCAAAGCCCAGCGCCGCCAAACCCAACAAGGCCAAACCGCCGAACAAAACCGGCCTCGGCCCACAGCGGTCGACCACAAAACCGCCCGCCGCCTGCACCACGCAGGAGGTGACGAAAAAAATCGTCATCAAAAAACCCAGCTCGGCGTAGCCAACCTGGAACGCGTCCTTGAGCCAAGGGAACAGCGGCGCCAGCAACAACTGGCTGAAGTGGCTGACCATATGGGCCAGGCCGACCAGCCCCATCACGCCAGCGTCTTGGCGCAGGGAAGCAGGGGCCACGGAATTTGTAGTCATGCAAGAGTCCCTCTTCAAAACTGAGGCCGGCGCTGCGTATGCTGCGCTAGCGCTGTGTTTTCACAGCTTGCAAAAAACGCTTGCCGCGCGTTCTGGCACAAACCGTGCAAGCAAGAATCCCGAATTCTAGCCAGCGCACCACGCAACGACCTGCCCGCGCCTGACCACGCCAGCTTCACCCCTGCCGCTAAAATCGTCCATTTGCCCAAGCGCAGTCACCTGCACTGCCATCCTTCTTGGAACCCCTTCGTGTCCTACGCCCTAGAAACCCGCCGCCGCCGCAGCTTTGCCATCATCTCCCACCCCGACGCTGGCAAAACCACGCTGACCGAAAAGCTGCTGCTGTTCTCGGGTGCAATCCAGATTGCGGGCTCGGTCAAGGCGCGTAAAGCCAGCCGCCACGCCACCAGCGACTGGATGGAGATCGAAAAGCAGCGCGGCATCTCGGTGGCCAGCTCGGTGATGCAAATGCTCTACCGCGACCACGTCATCAACCTGCTCGACACGCCCGGCCACAAAGACTTCTCCGAGGACACCTACCGCGTGCTGACCGCTGTCGACTCCGCGCTGATGGTGATCGACGCCGCCAACGGCGTCGAGGCCCAAACCCGCCGTCTGATCGAAGTCTGCCGCCAGCGCGACACGCCCATCATCACCTTCGTCAACAAAATGGACCGCGAGGTGCGCGAGCCGCTCGACATTCTCGACGAGGTCGAGCGCGAACTCGGCATGCCCTGCGTGCCCATGACCTGGCCGGTGGGCCAAGGCAAGGGCTTTCGCGGCATCATCAACCTGCGCACCCAGGCCATGACCGTGTTCGAGGCCGGCAAAGAGCGGCTGCAAGCGTTCGAGACCATTCCCCTGAGCGACCACGCCGCGCTGCTGGCGCGCTTTGGACAAGATTTTGAGAGTGCCTCACAAAGCATGGAGCTCGCCGCCGGGGCCTCGCCCAGCTGGGACCACCAGGCCTTTTTGGCCGGCCAGTTGACACCGGTTTTCTTCGGCTCGGGCGTCAACAATTTTGGCGTCATGGAAGTGCTCGATGCCCTGGTTGACCTGGCACCGCCGCCGCAGCCGCGCACCAGCACCACACTGGTCAACCGCCAGCCCGTGACCCAGGTCATCCAGCCCGAAGACCGCGCCTTCTCCGGCGTCGTCTTCAAAGTGCAGGCCAATATGGACGCCCACCACCGCGACCGGATCGCCTTCGTCCGCCTGGCCTCGGGCAAGTACACGCCCGGCATGAAACTCACCGTGCAGCGCAGCGCCAAAGAGCTGCGCCCAACCTCGGTCGTCACCTTCCTGAGCCAGCGCCGCGAAGCCGTCGAAGAAGCCTATGCCGGCGACATCATCGGCTTCACCACCCACGGCGGCGTCCAGCTTGGCGACACCATCACCGACGGCGCCAAGCTGCAATTCACCGGTCTGCCCTTCTTCGCGCCCGAGCTCTTCATGAGCGTGATTTTGCGCAACCCGCTGCGCACCAAACAACTGCAACAAGGCTTGGCCCAGCTCGGCGAAGAGGGCGCCATCCAGGTCTTTCGGCCAGAAGTCGGCGGCCCGATGCTGCTGGGCGCCATCGGCCAATTGCAGTTTGAAGTGGTCCAGCACCGGCTCAAAAACGAGTACGACGCCGACGTCCGACTCGAAGGCAGCCAGTACACGGGCGCACGCTGGATCAGCGCCGACACCCCGCAAGAGCTGCGCGCCTTCACCGACGCCTACCCGCTGCGCATGGCCTACGACGCCGCCAATACATTGGCCTACCTGTGCACCTCGCCCTACGACGTGCGGCTAGCGCAGGAGCGGTTTCCGAAGATCCACTTTCATCCGCTGCGCGAGCATGCGGGGCTGGCGTTGCAAAGTGCGGGATAGCAGCGGATTGGCAAAGCCATTGTGGATATGCTTGGCGCCGTCGGCTGGTCAGCTTTGGGGCGCGATGGGCGGGCTCCAATTTGAATAGGATTTACGCAAAATTGTCCGGGCTAGGCCTTTTTTCGCAGACAGTACACCTGGTACGGCAAGAAAAAAGAACGACGTCAGGGCGGTTTTGCGTAAGTCCTATTGAAATGCAACACCTGACCCATTCACATTGAAAGTGCGGCTACGCCGGTTGAAAGCCGCCTTAAACCTAGAAACCGCAGTTGACCGCTTGTTTTCTTCTGGAGCGCCGCATGGATATTGGATTTTTCTGCTTCGATCACGTTCACCTCTTGGGTGAG
>JAYVXE010000268.1:0-5187 GCA_043785395.1 Burkholderiaceae bacterium
CGACCGCGGGTGCCGCGCACGGGGCCCCGGCCAGCCTGCATCAAAGAGGCGGCCATGGGCCGCTCATCGCTGTACGCACCAGGGCGACTTGGCGGCGCGATACCCGCAGGTATTCGGGCAGGCCTGTGACGCGTACCGCCCAGCCCTCGCCCTCGCTCGGGTCGCCGTGCTTTTCCAGTGCACAGATGGCTTGGCAGGCGACCAGTGTGTTGCGGTGAATGCGCATGAAGCGTGGGCCGTATTGGGCTTGCAGCTCATCCAGCGAGGTGTCCAAGATATAGCGGTGCCCGGCGGTGCGCAGGGTCACGTATTTGAGTTCGGCCTTGAAATACAGCACGGCATCGAGCGTGATGCGCTCGACGCCGCCACGCACCTGAACTGCTAAGAATTTATGCGCTAAATTGTCATATTTCGCTTTGTTTGTAAGTATAGTTTGCTCTACTTTTTTCAGTGCCTGCTGCAAACGCTCCAAGCGCACTGGTTTGGTCAGGTAGTCGGTTGCATCGAGCGCGAAGGCCGTCACGGCGTGTTCGCAGTGGGCACTGACAAAAACCAGGATCGGGGGTTTGGGCAAGGCCACCAGGGTTTGGGCTAGGGCTAAGCCGTCGGTGCCAGGCAGCTGTATGTCGAGCAGCAACAGATCGACCGTGGTTTGTTGCAGCTGCGCCATCGCCTGTGCGGCATCGGCCGCTTCGCTGACGTTGTGGGCCGTGCCGCACGCATCCAGCAAGCTGCGCAGGCGTGAACGTGCCAGGGCTTCATCGTCAACAATCAAAATGTTCAAGTTCATGCCTTGTATTCTTGTCGGCCAGGCGGTGCTTTACGGTGCGCCATCGCCATCGCCATCGCCATCGCCGCCATTGCCACCACTTGGCAAAGGCAGGCCAATCCGCACGCGAAAGCCGCCAGGGTAGGGCTTGGCGCTGAATTGCCCGTGCAGGTCGTGCAGCAGGTGCAGTCGGTCGCGCACATTGGCCAGCGCCATGCCTTGGCCACCGCTGGGCGTGCTCTGGGGCGGCACGCTGTTGTCGATCTCGACCCAGGCCAAGCCGTTGCGCGCATAGCTGCGGATGCGCACCGTCGATCCCAAAGAGCTCGACTCGACACCATGCAGCACGGCATTTTCCACCAAGGGCTGGAGCAGCAAGGGAGGCAGCAACGCAGCCGCGACGCAGGGATCGAGCGCCCATTCAACCCGCAGTCGGCTGCCAAAGCGCACTTGCTCGATCGCCAAATAGCGCTCAGTCAGCGTGATTTCCTGCGCCAGTGTGACCGCCGTGCCGGGGTCGGCCAAGGCCTGGCGAAACAACTCGCTCAGGTCTTCCAGCAGGCGCTCGGCCCGATCCGGTTCGGCGCGCACCAGGGCAATCGCACTGTTGAGGGTATTGAACAAAAAATGCGGCCGAATCCGTGCCTGCAGCTCGGCCAGCCGCGCTTGGGTGGCGGCTGGCGCGCTGGCGCGGGCGCGCAGCACCAGCAGGTGGGTAAGGACTGCCGCCAGCAGGACGCCGCTGCAGGCACCCGCCAACCAAGGTGTGGGCTCATCCAGGCCGATCCACCACAGCATGGCGCAAGCCAACAGGCCGGCAAGGCCACCAAGAGCGAGCGCAGCGGCGTATTGCCAGCCCTGCGCACGCCGTGCCAGCAGCGCCTTCAGGCTGCAAGTTGCCAGCAGCCAGAGCAGGGTTGCGGGCAGTGTGGCGGCCATGAGCAGCGCCAACCGCCAGCCCCATTCCTGCCAACTCGGCGCACCAAACATCAGCCCGACTGCTGCTGTCACCTGCACAAAGAGCAGTGCACGCAGCACGGCACCGACGTTGCAGGCGTCAAAAATCAAGGTGCGGGCGGGGTTGGGGCTGGGCATCATGGGGCCGTTGGTGTTGCAGCAGTGGCGCAGGTCGATAAGATACCGCGCTGATGCGCACCATCGCGTGCTTTTGCTGGAGCGCGTTGGTGCGCGAATTAACCCGTGGATGCTCTGCATAACGCTATTGGGGGCTGAGCGCACGCCACGAAGCGTTGTAGAGAAAATTCCTATCACCTGTTGTTTATTTTGCCACCCCTGTTCGCCTCCTTGGCCGCCATGCCTGCGTGCCCCCATCCCATCTCTTCGCCCGCACCGATGTCTCCTACCCAATTCGACAAAAAATCCGCAGCTTGGTCTGCGCTGTTCTCTGAGCCCATGAGTGATCTGGTCAAGCGCTACACCGCCAGCGTTTTTTTTGACCAGCGTCTGTGGCAGGCCGACATTGCGGGCTCGCTCGCGCACGCCGAAATGCTGGCCGCCCAGGGCATCATCAGCGCCGCCGACCACCAAGCCATCGAGCGCGGAATGGCGCAAATCAGCACCGAGATCGCCGCTGGCAGCTTTGACTGGAAGCTCGACTTGGAGGACGTGCACCTCAACATCGAGGCGCGCCTGACCCAGATCATTGGAGACGCCGGCAAGCGCCTGCACACCGGGCGCAGCCGCAACGACCAGGTCGCAACCGATATACGGCTGTGGCTGCGCGGCGAGATTGACCTGATCGACGGCTTGCTGCGTGATTTGCAAACCGCGCTGCTGGCCTTGGCCGCCACCAACGTCGATACCATCCTGCCCGGCTTCACCCATTTGCAAGTGGCGCAGCCGGTCAGCTTTGGCCACCACATGCTGGCCTATGTGGAGATGTTCAGCCGTGACGCTGAGCGCATGGCCGATGTGCGCAAGCGCCTGAACCGTCTGCCGCTGGGCGCGGCCGCCTTGGCGGGCACCAGTTACCCGCTGGACCGTGAGCGGGTCGCCCGCACGCTCGGCATGGACGGCGTCTGCCAAAATAGCCTGGACGCCGTCAGCGACCGCGATTTCGCCATCGAGTTCAGCGCCGCCGCCAGCCTGGCGATGGTGCACATCAGCCGCTTGAGCGAAGAGTTGATTCTGTGGATGAGTCAGAACTTTGGCTTTATCCATATCGCCGACCGCTTCACCACCGGCAGCTCGATCATGCCGCAGAAGAAAAACCCCGACGTGCCCGAACTTGCACGCGGCAAGACCGGCCGCGTGGTGGGCCACCTGATGGGCTTGCTCACCCTGATGAAGGGCCAGCCGCTGGCCTATAACAAAGACAACCAAGAGGACAAAGAGCCGTTGTTCGATACTGTCGATACGCTCAAGGACACGCTGCGGATTTTTGCCGCCATGGTCGACGGCATCACCGTGCAGCCCGAGGCGATGGAGCGCGCGGCCCGCAAGGGCTACGCCACTGCCACCGATTTGGCCGATTACTTGGTCAAAAAAGGTTTGCCGTTTCGCGATGCCCACGAAGTCGTTGCGCATGCTGTCAAGACCGCCATCGGCCTGGGCCTGGACCTGTCCGAGCTGCCACTGGCCACACTCCAGCAGTTCAACCCCGGTATCGAGGCCGATGTGTTCGAGGTGCTAAGCCTGCGCGGCTCACTCAACGCCCGCAACACCTTGGGCGGTACCGCCCCCACGCAGGTGCGCGCACAAATTGCGCGCCACCAAGAGCGCTTGGTAACGTGAACCACCCCTGTCGCGCCTGCGGCGCTCGCCCCCTCAAGGGGGCGCACCCAGTGGCCTGGCAAAGCCAGCTCCACGGGTGCACTGGGGGCGGCGCGCGCATCTCGTGGCGTAGTTTCATCGTTCGGGGTGCTTGGCCCAGTGCATGAAAGTTAGCAGCACCTGCGACACACCGCCCCACACCGTTGCTCGCCGTCTAAGGAGCATCCCAAGGAGTCCGCTATGCGCCTATTGCTGGTAGAAGACGATTTGATGATTGGCGAGGCCTTGCTGCACCTGCTGCGCGCCGAGCATTACGCTGTCGACTGGGTCAAAGACGGTGAGATGGCCGACACGGCCCTGCGCAGCCAGCAGTACGACTTGTTGCTGCTCGATTTGGGCCTGCCACGGCGTGACGGCCTTGAGGTGCTGCGCCTGCTGCGGGCACGCCACCAGCGCTTGCCCGTGCTGATCGCCACCGCACGCGATGCTGTCGGTGACCGCATCGCCGGACTGGACGCCGGGGCCGATGACTATGTCGTCAAACCCTATGACAGCGATGAACTGCTGGCGCGGATCCGGGCGCTGATCCGGCGCCACGCAGGCACCGGCGAGCCGGTGTTTTCGCACAAAGGCGTAACGCTCAACCCGGCCACCCGCGAGGCCAGCTTGAACGGTGCGCCGGTGCAGCTGTCGGCGCGTGAATGGGCTGTGTTGGAGCCCCTGTTGGCGCGCCCTGGTGTGTTGTTGTCGCGTGTGCAGCTGGAGGAAAAGCTGTTCAGCTGGAAAGACGATGTGAGCAGCAACGCGGTCGAGGTCTACATCCACGGAGTGCGCAAAAAACTCGGCAGCGACCTGATTCAAACCGTGCGCGGCCTTGGCTATTTGGTACCCCGCACATGAACCGCCAACTGCGCTTGCGCCGCCGCCCTAGCCGCCAAGGCGGGCACTCGCTCAAAGGGCGGTTGATGGCCTTTGTGCTGGCCTCGATCTTGCTGGCGTCAACCGCACTGGCCGCCGTGACCTACCAAGGGGCGTTGCGCGAGGCCGATGCCATGTTTGACCACTATCTGCAGCAGATTGCCAATTCCCTGCGCAACGGCCTGCCGCTGGGCAAGGCGTCGGACGCCTTTGATGGCCGCGACGATTTTGAAATCTACATTCAAATCTGGAGCCCCGATGGCGCGCAACTATTCCGTTCCGCACGCTCTATCCTGCCGCCGCGTGCTGTGCTGGGTTTCTCCGATGTTCGCGTGCAAGGCCAGCGTTACCGTGTGTATGCGGTGCAAACCAGTTCGCACACCGTGCAGATTGCCCAGGACATGGACGCACGCCAAGCGCGCGCGCGCGCCTTGGCACTGCGCTCCACGCTGCCGATGGCCTTGATTGCGCCGCTGCTGATGCTGGCCGTAGGCTGGGCCATCAGCCGTTCATTGGCCCCGGTGCAGCGCATGCGCCAGCAGGTTGCCGGGCGTGCTGCGGATGATTTATCGCCGCTGGAGGAGGCTGATTTGCCCGACGAAGTGCGGCCCTTGGTGCAAGAGCTCAATTTGCTGTTTGGCCGGGTGGGTAAAGCTTTTGAGGCGCAACAAAGCTTTGTCGCCGACGCCGCCCACGAGTTGCGCACTCCGTGGATGTAGACCTCGACCGCGTTGCTGCTCACATCGTCTTTCCAGCTGAACAGCTTT
>JAYVXE010000269.1:0-5181 GCA_043785395.1 Burkholderiaceae bacterium
TGACCGTGTGCACGCTGCCGTCCGGAAAGGTCACCGCCACGTTGCTGCCGGCGCCCGCTTGGCCGGAGACCGTCAGGCCACCGTCGCTCTGCCCTTGCAGCGTCAGCGTCGGCGCGCTCGATACGCTGGGGCCATCGTCGTGCATGCCGTTGGCGATGGCGCCAAGCGCCAGCAGACCACCCAGAGCAGTCAGGCCTTGCCAGACGTAGCCTTCTGCGCTCTGGTCTTGCACCGCCATCAAGGAGTCCAGTGTCTCCAAGCGTTGGTAGCCGTCCAGCGAAGTGAACTCGGCGCCGTCGGTGTAAGGCTTCCAGGAAAAACCCGTGCCGTCTTCAAAAACCATGTCGTTTTTGAGACCGTCAATCTCCATAAAAAACCCATTGATCACAATGGTTTCGCCAGCAACCGTAGTAACAACCAAAGAGTCACCTTCTCGGTGCATGCTTTTGACATTTGCCACAGGAATACCAAGCTGCACGACAGAGGCTTCGGTCAAATTCACAATCAACTGCTCTTGTGCAGTCTGGCTTTGCGTCGTCTTGCTCACCAAGGTAATCATCGAACTCATGAGGGGGGACTTTCTTTAAAAACAATAGCTTGCGAGCCTTGCAAATGCGGTGCTCTATAGGTTGAAATAGTTCGCGCTAAGCCGCTAGGCAAATAAACGTCGCGCACACACATACCTGTCGGGGCGCATTTCAGGCGCGAACTGTAGCAAGTACTGTGTTTTTTTGCAACAAATTTTACCAAAAAGCCTATACATGCCAAAAAATACCGATTTTTGGCAATTTAGCGTTTCATTGTTACTGGTTGACGCATGCTTGGAAAAGCAGGTTTCCGTTGCAGACCGTTCCACGGCCTCGGCCCAGGGCGGCATCTCATCGCCAGCGGTCGGATGGCGCGGTATTTGCGCTGCCATGCGCCCGCCCTCGGATGTCTTCGTGCAAGGCGCGGGCTCACCTTGCTGCGCCCAGCCGCAGCGGCGCCTGGCGCATCAGTGGGGCTTGCCTCGAACCCCAAAAAAGCTTAACGTGAAACACCCCCGAAGCGCCTGCGGCGCTACCCCCGCAAGGGGGCGCACCCGGTGGCCTGGCAGAGCCAGATCCACGGGTGCACTGGGGGCGGCGCGGTTTCATTGCTCGGTGGTGCTTGCCCAGTGCATGATAGTTAACACTGGGTTGAGTGGCCCGCACGGAAGTCGTCAAGGTTGATTTTTTTAAGAAAATAATGTCTAAATGATCTCTATCGCTTGTGTATAAGGCGATAGAGAGAAACAAGTAACAAATATTGCTAAAAACATGATGTTTTGTCCCAAGCCCCGTTTTCCTGCTGCGCCGCGAAAGTGCGCGCGATGAAAGTCTCTCGCATCCGGGCTCTGCGCGGCCCCAACCTGTGGAGCCGTCACACGGCGCTCGAAGCCATCGTCGAATGCTGTGTGGACGAGCGCAACATCGACGCCTTGCCCGGCTTTGAGGCCCGGCTGCGCGCGCGCTTTCCTGCCATCGGCATGCTGCACCCGGAAGACCCGCCAAGCAGCCCCTTGAACCTGGGCCATGTCCTGAAAAAAGCCGCCTTGGCGCTGCAAGCCGAGGCCGGCTGCCCGGTCACCTTCAGCCGCCTGACCAGCACCACCGACGCCGGCGTCTACCAAGTTGTGGTGCAGTACAGCGAAGAAGCGGTGGGCCGCCAAGCCTTGACGCTGGCGCAGGAGTTGCTCCAGGCCGCGCTGGACGACAGCGCCTTTGACAGTGCGGCGGCTGTCGAGCAATTGCGCGAACTTGACGAGCAAGAACGGCTTGGCCCCAGCACTGGCGCCATCGTTGCTGCGGCAGCGGCGCGCGACATTCCCTGGCGGCGCCTGACCCAGGGCAGCTTGGTGCAGTTTGGCTGGGGCTCGCGCCAACGCCGGATCCAGGCCGCCGAGCTCGACACCACCAGCGCCGTGGCCGAGGCCATCGCACAAGACAAAGACCTGAGCAAAAAATTACTGCATGCCGCCGGGGTTCCCGTGCCCTTGGGGCGCCCGGTGAGTGATCTGGCCGACGCCTGGCGCGCCGCCAACGAGATTGGCCTGCCGGTGGTGGTCAAGCCCCAGGGCGGCAACCAGGGCAAAGGCGTCAGCGTCAACATCCAAAGCCTGGCACAGCTCGAACAGGGCTACCACGCAGCAGCGGCTTATGGCGACGTCATGGTCGAGCGCTACCTGCTTGGGCACGACTTTCGGCTGCTGGTGGTCGGCGACAAGCTTGTCGCTGCAGCCCGGCGTGACCCGCCGCATGTGATTGGCGACGGCGTACTGAGCATCCAAGCACTGGTCGACCAACTCAACGCCGACCCGCGCCGGGGCGAGGGGCACGCCACCTCGCTGACCAAAATTCGGCTCGACGCCATCGCCCTGGCCCGGCTCGAAACACTCGGGCTGACGCCCGCCTCGGTGCCGCCGATGGGCCAGCGGGTGGTACTGCGCAGCAACGCCAACCTCAGCACCGGCGGCACCGCCACCGACGTCACCGACGACGTCCACCCGGAGGTTGCCGCCAGCGCGGTGGCGGCCGCGCAAACCGTTGGCCTGCACATCTGCGGCGTCGATCTGGTCTGCGAAAGCGTGCTCTACCCCTTGCAGGCGCAAAACGGCGGCATCGTCGAGGTGAATGCCGCGCCCGGCCTGCGCATGCACATCTCGCCGTCCTACGGCAAAGGCCGGGCCGTCGGCGAGGCGATGCTTGACGAGCTGTTCGCCCCCGGCGACGACGCCCGCATCCCTGTCGTTGCCGTCACCGGCACCAACGGCAAAACCACCACCGCCCGCCTGATCAGCCACCTGCTGTCGGCCTGCGGCATGCGCGTTGGCATGACCAACACCGACGGCGTCTACGTCCATGGACGCCAGATCGACAGCGGCGACTGCAGCGGCCCCAAGAGCGCCCGCAATGTGTTGCTACACCCCGAGGTCGACGCCGCAGTGCTGGAGACCGCGCGCGGCGGCGTGCTGCGCGAAGGCCTGGGCTTTGACCGCTGCCAGGTGGCGGTGGTGACCAATGTTGGCAGCGGCGACCACCTGGGGCTGAACTACATCACCACGGTCGAAGACCTCGCCGTGCTCAAACGCGTCATCGTGCAAAACGTGGCCAGCAACGGCTACGCCGCCTTGAATGCGGCCGACCCGATCGCCGCCGCCATGGCCGCCAGCTGCCCCGGCAACGTGATCTACTTTGCCGCACAGCGCAACCACCCACTCATGGCAACCCACCGGGCCCAGGGCAAGCGCACGGTCTACGTTGACGCCGACGCCATCGTCGCCGCCGAAGGCGCTTGGCGCGAACGCCTGCCGCTGCGCGACATCCCGATGAGCCGCAACGGCACGATCGGCTTTCAGGTCGAAAACGCGATGGCCGCCATCGCCGCCGCCTGGGCTTTGGGCCTGCACTGGGACACCATCCGGCGCGGCTTGGCCAGCTTTGCCAACGACGCCGACAACGTGCCCGGACGCTTCAACGTGATGGACTACCGAGGCGCGACCGTGATCGCCGACTACGGCCACAACGCCGACGCCATGCGCGCCCTGGTCGCCGCCGTGGACGCCATGCCGGCGCGCCGGCGCAGCGTCGTCATCAGCGCCGCTGGCGACCGCCGCGACAGCGATATCAGCGACCAAACCGCGCTCTTGGGCGCGGCCTTCGACGATGTCATCCTGTACCAAGACGCAGCCCAGCGCGGGCGCGGCGACGGCGAAGTCATGGCGCTGCTGCGCCACGGCCTGGTGGGTGCCCGCCGCACCCAGCGCATCGACGAAGTCAAGGGCGAATTCGCCGCCATCGACCAGGCGCTGGAGCGGCTCGGCCCGGGCGACCTGTGCCTGGTGCTGGTCGACCAGGTCGAGGCCGCGTTGGCCCACTTGGCACAGCGCATGGCACAGGCGCGCGCAGCCGCCACGGCTGCGGCGTAATACGAAAGACTTGGCGACAGGACGAAAGTGTGGCGGGGCGAAGGCCCTAGGGGCTTGGCCTCACCAGCCCATAAACTGCCGCAGCTGCGCGCTTTGGCGCATGGCGTCAGCGTGGCCGAGCGCCATCAGCTCTTGCGTATAGGCGGACTCAAACAGCAAATAACTGGCCAGCGCGGCGCCGTTCGGGTCCGCCATCTGCGAAGAGACCCCCAGGCCACCCAGCAGGCTGCGCATGGCACGCGGCAGACTGTCCAGATGGCGCGCGGCAATGGCGTCCAGCCGCTCGGACGGCGCCACCACCAGCAACTCGATGTGGCGCAGCGGACTGCCTTGGCGCGCCTCGGGCGGGATCAAGGCCAGCGTCTGGTTGATGCGCTCCAGGCGCTCAATGTCCACCGCCAGCGCATCCAAAAAAATGTTCGACAAAGCGTGGCCAGCAATTTGCGCCAACGACGGATAGCTGCTGGCCACCGCTGTGGCTGTGGCTGTGGCTGTGGCCGCACGCGGCTCGTGCATGCGCCCCGCACCCACCACCAAAATCCGCTCAGCCCCCAGGTGCACAGCGGCCGCCAGCGGGGCCGACTGGCGCATGGAGCCATCGCCAAAGTATTCGTCATGGCCGTTCAAGGCCAGTTTGGTGGCGGGGAACACAAAGGGAATCGCTGAGGAGGCCAGCAAGTGCGCGTGGCCAATACGGTCCCGTGCCGCCATGCGCTGCGAGCGACTCCAAGGCTGTTGCTGGGGGCGGGACTGGAAGAATGTCACATGCTCACCCGAGTTGTAGCTTGAAGCCGTCACCGCCAGCGCCCGCACATGGCCTTGGCGAATCAGGCGCGGCAGGCGCTGCAACGGCAGCATCTGGCATAGCAAATCGTGCAGCGGCTGGTTGTCCAGCAACGAGCGCGGCGGCGTCTGGCGCCAGCGCGCCAACAACCAACCCAGCGCCAGCAAACGCAGCCAACGGGCACCGCTGCGCAACAGGCTGATGGTGTCAGCGCGGTACACCTGGGCGGCCTGAAAATTCTGCCAAACCAGGGCGATGCGTGCCACCGCAGCGTCAAAATCATCGGCCCCGCAGGCCAGGGCCGCCGCGTTGATGGCCCCCGCCGAGGTACCGGTCAGGATGGGAAAGGGGTTGCCACTGCCGCCTTGGCCGCTGCGCTGGCGCAGCTCGGAGAGCGCTTGCAAAACGCCTACCTGGTAGGCCGCACGCGCGCCGCCGCCGGTCAGCACCA
>JAYVXE010000270.1:0-5165 GCA_043785395.1 Burkholderiaceae bacterium
CCAATTTGCACGACGTGGTCATCATCCTGGGCTTTTTTGCCTACTTCCAGTGGGAATTTTCACTCGCTGTGTTGGCAGGCTCGTGTCGTGCTGTGGTGAACTTGGCCCACCCCCGAAGCGCCTGCGGCGCTCGCCCCCTCAAGGGGGCGCACCTGGTGGCCTGGCAGAGCAGATCCACGGGTGCACTGGAAGTGGCAGGCTCGTGTCGTGCTGTGGTGAACTTGGCCCACCCCTGTCGCGCCTGCGGCGCTTCCCCCCTCAAGGGGGCGCACCCAGTGGCCTGGCAAAGCCAGCTCCACGGGTGCCCTGGAAGCGGTGTGCGCGTCTCGCGGCGTAGTTTCATCGCTCGGTGGTGCTTGCCCAGTGCATGACAGTTAGGCCGATGCACCTGCATTCGGGTCACTCGCGTCACCCTCTTTTTTGGCGCTGGTCTTGACCAGGTCTTCGCGCTTGATGCCCAGCCACATGGCAATCGCGGCAGCGACAAAAACCGAAGAGTAGATGCCAAACAAGATACCAATGGTCAGCGCCATCGCAAAATAATGCAGCGTCTGGCCACCAAACAACAGCATCGACAACACCATCACCTGGGTCGATCCGTGGGTGATGATGGTGCGGCTGATGGTGGAGGTGATGGCGTTATCGATGATTTGCACCGTATTCATCTTGCGGTAGCGCCGGAAGTTTTCGCGGATACGGTCAAAAATCACCACCGATTCGTTCACCGAATAACCAAGCACCGCCAAAATCGCCGCCAACACAGCGAGTGAAAATTCCCACTGGAAGTAGGCAAAAAAGCCCAGGATGATGACCACGTCGTGCAAATTGGCAATGATGGCTGCCACCGCGTACTTCCACTCAAAGCGGATCGCTAAATACACCATGATGCCCAGCACCACCATGGCCAGCGCTTTGAGGCCGTCGGCGGCCAGCTCTTCGCCCACCTGCGGGCCAACAAACTCGGTACGGTGCAGCGCCACCTGAGGATCGGCGGCCCGCAGGCGTGCCATCACCTGCTCGCTTTGCTGTGCCGAGCTCACGCCTTTTTGCGCCGGCAGGCGGATCATCACATCGCGCGAGTTGCCAAAATTCTGCACCTGCACATCGCTCAAGCCCAAGGCGGCAACCTGGCTCCTCACCCGTTCCAGATCGGCTGGCTGGGAGTAGCCGACTTGCATCACCGTGCCGCCGGTGAACTCGACCGACAAATGCAGTCCACGCGAAAACAAAAAGAACACCGCCAACGCAAAGGTCAAAAAAGACACTATGTTGAAAATCAAGGCATGCCGCATGAACGGAATGTCTTTGTGGATCTTGAAAAATTCCATGCTTCTCTCTCCTAGCACCAACACCATGGCAGGTGCCGGCTGTATCTACATCAAACCCAGTCTGCTGGCCGCGCCGTGGTGCGCGAAAACCGCGCCAACCTCTTGTGCCGCATTCAGCCCGGTGGGGCTTACCTCATGCCGGGCGCCTTGTCCGTCTGCGGCCGCCAGACCGTGCCAATGGCCAGGGTCTTGAGTTTTTTGCGCCGCCCGTACCACAGGTTCACCAAGCCACGCGAGAAAAACACCGCCGAAAACATCGATGTCAGGATGCCAATGCAGTGCACCACGGCAAAGCCGCGCACCGGGCCCGAGCCAAACGCCAGCAACGCCAAACCGACAATCAAGGCCGAAACGTTGGAGTCCAAAATCGTCGCCCAGGCGCGCTCGTAGCCCGCGTGGATCGCGCCCTGCGGCGTCGCGCCGGCGCGCAACTCTTCGCGGATGCGCTCGTTGACCAGCACGTTGGAGTCGATCGCCATGCCCAAGGTCAGCGCCATGGCCGCAATACCGGGCAAGGTCAGCGTGGCCTGCAACAGCGACAAAATGGCCACCAGCAGCATCAGATTGACGCTCAGTGCAATGCTGGAGAAAACGCCAAACAGCATGTAGTACGAGCACATGAACAAAACAATCACCAAGAAGCCCCAGAGCACGCTGTGAAAGCCCTTGGTGATGTTTTCGGCGCCGAGCGTGGGGCCGATGGTGCTTTCCTCGATGATCTCCATCGGTGCCGCCAGCGAACCGGCACGCAGCAAGAGCGAGGTGTCATTCGCCTCGACGGTGGTCATCTGGCCCGAAATCTGCACCCGTCCGCCGCCAATCTCGCCACGGATCACCGGTGCCGTAACAACCTCGCCCTTGCCTTTTTCAAACAAGATGATGGCCATGCGCTTATTGATGTTCTCGCGCGTGACATCACGAAATATCCGGGCGCCCTTGGCGTCCAGCGTCAGGTTGACGGTTGGCTCTTGGGTTGTGCCATCAAAGCCGGGCTGGGCATCGGTAAGGTTCTCTCCGGTCAGGAGGACTTGTTTTTTAACAACGACCGCTTGCCCGCTGCGATCCGGGAAGCGCTCCGATCCAAACGGCACCGGGCCATTACCGGCTTCGGCGGCCCGGCCATCGCTGCTCTCGTCGACCAAGCGCACTTCCAAGGTCGCCGTGCGGCCCAAAATATCCTTGGCTTTGGCGGTGTCCTGTACCCCAGGCAGCTGCACCACGATCCGGTCCAGGCCTTGCTGCTGGATCACCGGCTCGTTGACGCCGAGCTCGTTGATGCGGTTGTGCAGCGTGGTGATATTTTGCTTGAGTGCCTGGTCTTGCACCCGGCGCGCCGCCTCGGGTTTGATGCTGGCGCTGATGCGGTTGTTGTCGCCCTCGCTGGCCAGCGCCACCAGCAGATCGGGGAACTGGTCGCTTAAAAGATTGCGGATCGCCTGCGCTGTGGACGCGTCAGCCGCCTTGATCTCAATGGTCTGGCCATCACGGCTGATGCCGCTGTGGCGGATGTTTTTGTCCCGCAACGTGCTGCGGATGTCGCCGCTGAGCGACTCGGCGCGCTTGGTCAGTGCCGCCTGCATATCGACTTGCAGCAAAAAGTGCACGCCGCCGCGCAAATCCAAGCCCAAGAACATCGGCCGCGCACCAAGACGGCTCAACCAGGCCGGCGTGCGCGCCAACTGGTTCAGCGCTACCACGTAATGCGGATCGTCTTTGTTCGGCACCAGCGCCTGCTGGATCACGTCACGCGCCTGGATCTGGACATCGGTCGAGCTGAGCAAAACCTTGATCGATGCCCCATCCAGGTTCAGCGCATCTGGCGTCAGACCTGCGGCCTGCAAGGCCTGCGCCACCTGTTGCTGCAGCGCAGCATCAAGCTTGGCGCTGGATTTCAGCGCGGATACCTGCACCGCAGGCACCTCGCCAAAAAAATTGGGCAGGGTAAAAATAGTCCCCACCAACAGCACGATCAGCATGATCGCGTACTTCCAGACCGGGTAACGGTTCATTTTTTACTTCCATAGGGCTTACGCAAAATTGTCCTGGTCAGGCATTTTCCGCAGACAGTACAAGCAAGTACGGCTGGTCAAAAAACAATGCCAGGGCGGTTTTGCGTAAGTCCTGGGCCATTGCAACCGCGCCAGCGCAGCTTTTAGCCAGCACTGGCAGTGCAGCGTTCGCCCGACCAACACCGGGACATCCCACCACAGACCAAGCCAGTGGGCGTGCTGGCGCAGCGCAGAATCAGCACAAATCAAATGTGCCGCGTACGGCACGGCAAAGATTTATTTAATGGTGCCCTTGGGCAGCACTTGCACGATCGCGCTGCGCTGCAACTGCACTTCAACGCCAGCGGCAACCTCAAGCGTCAGATGGCTCTCGCCGAGCTGGGTGATCTTGCCGAGCAGGCCACCGGCGGTGGCGACTTCATCGCCTTTGGCGACCGCAGCAATCATTGCGCGATGCTCTTTTTGGCGCCGCATTTGGGGCCGGATCATGACAAAGTACAGCACCACAAACATCAGCACCAAAGGCAGCATGCTGGTGAGGGACGACAGCATATCGCCGCCGCCAGCAGCGGCCGGTGCGGTTTGGGCAAAGGCAGAAGAAATAAACAAGGGCGGGCTCCACAGAAAAACGTTGAAACAGATGCGGCTGGCAAGCGCCGGAGCTTCTCTCAGCTCCTACTACGCACAGACGCGAAAGATAGACAGATAGCGCGCGATTGTATGCCCCACGGCCACCGCCAAAGCCACGCGCCAGTGCCCGCCACAGCGCCGCTAACTGTCATGCATGGGCCAAGCACCACCGAGCAATGAAACAAGGAACGCGACGACGAGCGCCCCCCAGTACACCCCTGGATCTGCTCTGCCAGGCCACCAGGTGCGCCCCCTTGAGGGGGCGAGCGCCGCAGGCGCGACAGGGGTGGGCCAAGTTCACCGCTTCCAGTGCACCCGTGGATCTGGCTCCGCCAGGCCACCGGGTGCGCCCCCTTGAGGGGGAGCGCCGCAGGCGCGACAGGGGTGGGCCAAGTTCACCGCTTCCAGTGCACCCGTGGATCTGGCTCCGCCAGGCCACCAGGTGCGCCCCCTTGAGGGGGGAGCGCCGCAGGCGCGACGGGGGTGGTCTAAGTTCACCAGGCCACTGGGTGCGCCCCCTTGAGGGGGGAGCGCCGCAGGCGCTACGGGGGTGGGCCACATTCATCGCTCGGACTGGCGGCATCCGCCTCGACCGCGCGCTCGGCATAGCGGTTGAAGCGCCAGGCCGTGTCCTCGGTGGTAATGCGGCGCCACGTCACGCGTTTTTCAGCCGGGCTCATGGCCGGCCAATGTTGCACTTCGTCAAAACTGCGGCCACAGCCTTTGCAAATGTCATCGCCCTGGCTGGTCGAGCAAATCGCAATACACGGCGTATCGGGCGTGCCCGCATACCAAACCAGCCAAGCGGCCGCAGCCGCCGCAGACAGGCGGCCCTCATCGACCTGCTGCCAATGGAAGTACACCATCAAGGCATAAACCTCGGCCAGCGCGCGCAGCTCAGGTGCCAGCGCAAAGCCGTCCGCCGAGGGCTTGCGCGCGCGCCAAAAATTGATCGCGGCTTCGATATCGGTAATGTGGATTGCGGCCATAAAAATAGGACTTGCGCACACACGGCAAGTCCTGAGAAAAAGAGCAAAAGGCCAACCAAACAGGGCCGCAATCATAGCCCGAGCGGCACCAGCCATCAAAGTTAACTTGTCCCACCCCCGTAGCGCCTGCGGCGCTCCCCCCTCAAGGGGGCGCACCCGGTGGCCTGGCAGAGCCAGATCCACGGGTGCACTGGGGGCGGCGCGCTCGT
>JAYVXE010000271.1:0-5164 GCA_043785395.1 Burkholderiaceae bacterium
CCGGGTTAAAGAAGCTGGTGCCAAAGTGGCGGTCGGTCAGCGTCATGGTGATGGCACCGGCCAGCACGGGCATCACGGCAATCAGCAAATAGGCGGTAATCAACCAGGTCCAGCAGAACATCGGCATTTTCATCAATGTCATGCCGGGCGCACGCATATTCAGCACCGTGACAATGATGTTGATCGCCCCCATGATCGATGACGCGCCCATGATGTGCATGGCAAAAATACCGGCATCCATCGATGGCCCCATTTGCAGTGTCAGCGGCGCATACAGCGTCCAACCTGCCGCAGGCGCGCCACCGGGCATCCAAAATGAGCCCATCAACATCAAGGCGGCCGGAATCAGCAGCCAGAAGCTGAAGTTGTTCATGCGTGCAAACGCCATGTCCGAGGCGCCAATTTGCAGCGGAATCATCCAGTTGGCGAAGCCCACAAAGGCCGGCATGATGGCGCCAAACACCATGATCAAACCGTGCATGGTGGTGAGCTGGTTGAACAGCTCGGGGTTGACCAGCTGTAAACCAGGCTGGAACAGCTCGGCCCGGATGATCAGCGCCAAGACGCCGCCAAACATCAGCATCGCAAAGCTGAACAGCAAATAGAGTGTGCCGATGTCTTTGTGGTTGGTGGCAAAAATCCAGCGCCGCCAGCCGGTCGGTGCCGCGTGGTGGTCAGAGTGGTGGTCAGCGTGGTGGTCGCCGTGCGCATGGTCTAGAACTGCACTCATTTTGAATTCCTTGGGTCTATACGGTTAGGGCTGTGCAGATCATTTGTCGCGCAGTGCCAGCACTTCGGCGGGCTGCACCAGTTGACCAGTCTTGTTGGACCAGCTGTTCTTGGTGAAGGTGGCCACAGCCGCCAGATCGGTATCACTGAGTTGCTTCCAAGCCGGCATCGCACCGTTGCTCTGGCCTTTGAGCAGCACCATCAATTGGCGCGCATGGTCGGCGTCGAGCACCACGGCGGCACCGTCGAGCGCCTTGATCGCACCGGCGCCCTTGCCGCTCGCCTGGTGGCAGACGGCACAATTGGCAGCGTAGACCTTTTCGCCCCGCACCAACAGGGCGGGCAAATCCCACACCTTGGACGGATCGTCGAGCTTGGCGGCCGCAATTTTGCGCTGCCCCTCAACCCAAATTGTGTAGTCAGCCGCACTCACCACCTTGACATGGATTGGCATGTAGGCGTGCTCTTTGCCGCAGAGCTCGGCACACTGGCCGTAGTAGTCGCCGATTTTTTCGGCCCGAAACCAGGTGTCGCGGACAAAGCCGGGAATCGCATCTTGCTTGATACCAAAGGCCGGCACCATAAAAGCATGGATCACATCATTGGCGGTGGTGATGATGCGGACCTTCTTGTCCACCGGCACCACCAGCGGGTAATCGACCTTGAGCAGGTAGTCAGCCGGAATTTCGCCCTTGGCGCCGTTGTTCGACATTGCGCGGTGGCTGCTGTCAATCGTCGAGATGAAGGACAGGCCCTCGCCCTCGCCCTTCAGGTAGTCATAGCCCCACTTCCACTGGTAGCCAGTGGTTTTGATCGTGAGGTCGGAGTTGGTCGTGTCTTTTTGCGCGACCAGCACCTTGGTGGCAGGCAAGGCCATGGCAATGACGATAAGAAAAGGAGCCAGAGTCCAGGCCACTTCAACCGCAACCGACTCATGAAAGTTGGAAGGCTTAAAGCCTTTGGACTTGCGGTGCTTCCAAATGGAGTAAAACATGACGGCAAACACAGCGATAAAAATCACGGTGCAGATGAACATCATCATCATGTGCAAGTCGTACTGGGCCGAAGAAATTTTCGTGACGCCGCGCGGCAAATTAAGCTGGCGCACGCCCGGCCCACCGGGGAGGTCACTGGCGGCCTGGACCGCCGCAGCGCCCCAGGAGCCGCCGATCAACAGCAAAGACGCTAGCTTGTTGGTAATGCTCTTCATCGTATTCACTTGCTTCTAAGTATCAATTTAACCAATCCTCACAGCGGTGACGGCACTGCACCATCACCCGCCTGCGAGCACCTAAGCTGCCGCTGCCATGCCAGCTCCAGCGTCTTAGGCTGCGTCAGCTAACACCAAGGGATGGAGGGCATGGTACCGTCAGCTCCCAGCCAAGCGGGTGCACACACCACCACTGCCCGAAGCCGCTGCCTGTGAAGGCCATTGCATTGCACGAAAAGCACGCCACAAGCGATGCCGACGGTCAATAGCCTTCGATTGTAGCGCGGCTTCTTTTACACCAAGCGCCGTCCAAGCCCTCTGACACAGATCAACACAAGGCCAAGCTGACTGACTTTGGCCCGGCTGCGGCCAGGGCCAACGCGCCCATCTGAGGCGGCTGCCTTGATGCAAACAGGACTTACGCAAAATTGTCCTGGCTAGGAGCCTGTCGGACTTGGGTCGTCGAAAGCGAAAATCGGCCCCAGCGAGGACAGTTGCCAGGGCGGTTTTGCGTACAAAATTGACCTGGCTAGGCATTTTTTCGCAGACAGTACACCTGGTACGGCAAGAAAAAAGAACGACGCCAGGGCGGTTTTGCGTAAGTCCTAGAAGAGAAAAATACGGCCTACGGCTGTTGCGCCTGCAACATGCCGCGCATATCTTGCAATGTCACCACCGTCTGCGGTGCCAAGCGTGGCCGGGGCGCCGCCTTGAAGGCGTGGCCGTAGATGACCTCAAACGTCAGCGGTAAGCGCCCAGCCTCGGCAGCGCTTTGCAAGCGCTGCGCCAAGGCCTGCTCCAACTGGTGCCGCCAGCCACGCCCGCGCAAGCCAGCAAAGCGCTGCGGATGCAGGTTGCAGCCCAACTCGCGCAGCTCTTGCAGCAGCCGCTGCGGGCTGTCAAAGCTCAGCGTGATGCGCTCCATGTCCATCACCGGCTCGGCAAAACCGGCCTGCACCAGCATGTCGCCCCAATCATGCATGTCCGTAAAGGACTGTCCGGCGGCGGGCCAGCCAAGCTCCGCATAGAGTGCGTGCAACCCACGTGCAGTATCCGGCCCCAAACAAGAAAACATCACATAACCGCCCACCGCCAAAGCACGCTGCCACTGTGCGATCAGTGCCTGCGGGTCGCCTGCCATGTGCAGCGCCATGTTCGCCCACAGCATTTGCACCCCGCCGTCCGGCGGCACGCCATGGCGCAACACCGGCCCGCGCCAGCGCGCCAAACGCCACCACGGCACGGCCAGCGACTGCACCGCCATGGCAGCGCGGCCCGGATCGGGCTCAACCACATAGCACAGCGCCTTCGGAAAGCGCCGTGCCAGCAAAGCCTGCGCCTGCAAACCGCCACGCAGTGCCTCCCAATGCGCCCAAGCGTGGGGTTGCAGCGTCATCCATTGCAAGCGCTGCTCCATCCGCTGCGCGACCTCTTCGTGCAACCAAGGCGAAAGCGCTGGCGCAGCGCGCTGCCAACGGGCGGCAGCGGCTGGGTCAATCGTGGGCGGAAGAGGCTGGGACATGGGGGTAAAAATAAGGGAATGGGGGTGCGCGTCAAGCCAAAAGCCGCACTCCCGCAGAACGCACAAGTCCATCCAGCACTGCGGCTGGCAGACAAAATCAAGGCTTACGCAAACCGGCTTGACCGATGCCAACTCTGCGTTTTGGCGGATTTTGACAAACGCCGTCTGTGGGGCTGGGTTTGCGCAGCTTGTGAACAAAAGCACTTCACTGCCGCCTCTAGGAGCCTGCACGCGGCGAGTATAGGCAGTCCATGGCAGCAGCCAACCCATCGGAGCCGCAAACACCGCCCAACCGATGGGCTGGCATTTTGACGGCCTGCGCGCATCCCCGTGGAACACCTCAGCGGCAAGGCCCAAGGTCGCCAACCACGGCAGCGCCAGGTATATTGGGCCTATGCCATCCAACTGGCTTCTTCGCCTGAAAAACCACGCCCAAGCGCTACTGCCCAGCAGCTGCGCGGTCTGCCGCAGCTGGCCGGCCACCCGCTTGTGCCGTGCTTGCGTCACGCGCTTTGCCCAGCCCGTACCACGCTGCGGCAACTGCGCGCGCAAAGTTGGTGTGCCATTGCTGCGCTGCGGCGAATGCTCGGTCCACCCACCACCACTGGACGCCTGCCTCGCTGCAGTCACCTACGCCTATCCGTGGTCCAACTGCATCAGCGACTACAAATTTGGCAACGACCCCGGTTGGGCCAGTGCACTCGCCGACCTGCTGCGCAGCACGCCCGGGGTCGGGCCGGCACTGGAGGCGGCCGACCTGCTGCTGCCAATGCCTTTATCGGCCGCCCGCCTGCAACAGCGTGGCTTCAACCAAGCCTTGCTGCTGGCCAAGGCGCTGTGCGCCAACAAAGTCGAGCCCAATGTATTGCTGCGCATCCACGACACTCCGCCCCAAAGCAGCCTGAACCGTACCGAGCGCCTGCGCAATGTGCGCGCTGCTTTTGCCGTCGCGCCACTGCGCGCGCTCCTCTTGCGCGGCAAAAACGTGGTGCTGGTGGACGACGTCATGACCAGCGGCGCCTCGCTCTACAGCGCCGCCAAGGTACTGCGCCAAGCGGGCGCACGGCGCATCACCGGCTTGGTGCTGGCACGCACCGATTAGGGTTGCCGAGCAAGGCCCGTGATAGCGCAGCAGGTAAGGCGCCGTGGCGCGCTGCACGACAATCGGGGCCATGTTCCATATTGTCCTCGTCGCCCCTGAAATCCCGCCCAACACCGGCAACATCATCCGGCTGGCCGCCAACACAGGCTGCACCTTGCACCTGGTCGAGCCGCTTGGCTTTTCCTTGGAGGACAAACAACTCAAGCGCGCCGGGCTCGATTACCACGAATACGCGCCGCTGCGCCGCCACGCCAGCTGGGCCGCCCTGCTGGCAGCCGAGCAACCGGCAGCACCACGCATGTTTGCGCTTACCACGCACGGCACGCGAACAGTCCACACAGTCGCGTTTCAACCCCACGACTGGCTTGTTTTTGGCTCGGAAACGCAGGGACTGCCAGCGCTGCTGCGCGCCAGCTTGGCGCCGCAACAGCAACTGCGCCTGCCCATGCGGGCCGGCCAACGCAGCCTGAACCTATCGAACGCCGTGGCCGTCACCGTGTTTGAGGCCTGGCGGCAAAACGGCTTTGGCGGCTGCGCTTGAATCGGCTGGGTGCAAGACCCGCCCCCTGAACTTGGCCCACCCCCGTAGCACCTACGGTGC
>JAYVXE010000272.1:0-5146 GCA_043785395.1 Burkholderiaceae bacterium
CGCTGGGGCCAATTTTCGCTTTCGACGCTCCAAGTCCGACAGGCTCCTAGGCTGCGCGGTAGGGATGGGATGGAAGAGGGCTGCGCCAACATGCTTGTGGGACGCTGCCCAGGGCTTTTTCTGGTCGCTGTTAATCTATTTGATAGCTGGTAGCGCTATAGATGGCTTGATTTCAGGTATAAAACATATTGAAGCCAAGCAGTTGCATTGATTGATTGCTATCTATACTTGCTATTTCTTTGAAAAACACGGTTTTTGGCTTGCTGCGCCAGCCGTGGTGTTTTTGGGGTGTGTGCTTGTGCTGTTGGCCATGCTTGTCAGCTGTTTTGAAAAATTAAAAAAATGAGGACTTACGCAAAACTGCCCTGGCGTCGTTCTTTTTTCTTGCCGTACCAGGTGTACTGTCTGCGAAAAAATGCCTAGCCAGATCAATTTTGCGTAAGTCCTAAAAATGAGGTGTCCACGAATAATTTGATGGCAAAAATTAACAGCAAGGCGCCCATGCTTCTCTCGAACCAGTGCCCGGCTTTGAGAAAAGATGCCCGGATATTCGGGTTGGAAAAAAACAAGGCAACGATGACAAACCACAGCGCGTTGACCAGGCACATCCAAACGCCATAGCCGGCTTGAACCCACAACGGGGTGCTGGTGCTGACCATGGTTGTGAATATGGCCAAAAAGAACAGCGTGGCTTTGGGGTTGGTGGCGTTGGTAAGGAAGCCAATTGAAAAAGACTTCCAGCGATTTTGCGGCTGCTGTTCTTTGTGAAGGCCTGCCGTCTTGGCTTGTGCCGCCGGTTGTGCCCGCAGCAGTTTGATGGCCAGGTAGCTGATGTAGAGGGCACCCACCATTCTTGCCACATTCATCGCCGTTGCGCTGGTGTGCAAGAGTGCGCCAACACCCAGAACGGTGTAGATGACGTGCACGGATATTCCAGCGCCAATACCGAGTGCAGTATAAATACCGGCACTTCTGCCAAACCGCACACTTTGGCTGATGGTCATGGCAAAGTCCGGGCCGGGTGCGACCACGGCGAGAAAGTGGACCAAGGCCAAGGCGAAAAACTCAGCGGTATAAGGCATCACGGATCAACTTTATGAAGTTCATGGAGCGTGATTGCCGTGGTCGCCGATAAAGCAGGATGGACGCCATCTTGTAGAATCCATGCTCGAATGATTGTGGGTAGATGCCATGAAAGCTGTGAAATATTTTTAGGACTTACGCAAACCTTGTTGATAGAAACTACCTGTAGCGTCTGAGCTTATTGAAAAACGCTACCTGTGGATTTTTGCGTAAGTCGTGATTTTTCTTGAAGTGACGCCTTGGTATGCATTGCGCTTTTTGCGCTTTATTTCTCGGTGTCCACCAAGCCTTTGACAAACCATTTCTGCATCAGCATCACCACGGCGGCCGGTGGCAGCATGGCCAAGATGGCGGTGGCCATCACGATGTTCCATTCGTTGGCGGCGTCGCCGCCGCCCATCATGCGTTTGATGCCGAGCACCACCGGGTACATGTCCTCGCTGGTGGTGGCCAGCAGTGGCCACAGGTATTGGTTCCAGCCGTAGATGAACTGGATCACGAACAGGGCGGCGATCGAGGTTTTGGACAGCGGCAGCAAGATGTCTTTGAAGAAGCGCATCGGGCCTGCGCCGTCCATGCGGGCGGCCTCGATCAGCTCGTCGGGCACGGTGAGGAAGAACTGGCGGAATAAGAAGGTGGCGGTGGCCGAGGCTATCAGCGGAACCGTCAAGCCCGCGTAGCTGTTGAGCATGCCGAGGTCGGAGACGACTTGGTAGGTGGGGCCAATGCGCACCTCTACCGGCAGCATCAAGGTCATGAAAATCGCCCAGAAAAAGAAATTCTTGAACGGAAAGCGGAAGTAGACGATGGCGAATGCCGACAAGAGCGAGATGGCTATCTTGCCAATGGTGATCACCAGCGCCGTCACCAGGCTGACCCACATCATGCGTGCCACCGGCGCACTGGAGCCCGCGCCGGTGCTGCTGCCGAGCAAGGCGGTTTTGTAGTTGTCCCACAGATGCGCGCCGGGCAGCATCGGCATCGGCACTTGGACAATGTCTTGCGCCGTGTGGGTTGAGGCGACAAAGGCCAGGTAGAGCGGGAAGGCGACCAGGGCGACGCCCAAAACCATGATGGCGTGCGCCAAAATCTCTAAAGTTGCGCGCCGCTCAACCATGGCGGTGCTCCTTGTGCGCAAGGCGCTGGGGGTGGTGCCACATCAGTAATTCACTTTCTTTTCAACGTAACGGAATTGCACGATGGTGAGCGCGACCACGATCGACATCAGTACCACCGACTGCGCGGCGGAGCCGCCGAGGTCGCCGTTTTTGAAGCCGTCGGTATAGACCTTGTAGACCAGGATCAGGGTGTCGCGCCCTGGGCCGCCTTGGGTGGTGGCGTCGATGATGGCGAAGGTGTCGAAGAAGGCGTACACCATGTTGATCACCAGCAGGAAGAAGGTGGTGGGCGACAGCAGCGGGAACTGGATCGTCCAAAACCGGCGCCAGGGCCGCGCACCGTCGATGGCGGCAGCTTCGATCAGCGATTTTGGAATGGATTGCAGCCCGGCCAGGAAGAACAAAAAGTTGTACGAGATTTGCTTCCACACCGAGGCCGTCACGATCAGCGCCATCGCGTGGTCGGCGTTGAGCAAATGGTTCCATTCAATGCCGATTTTGCGCAGACCGTAAGAGACCACGCCAAGCGCGGGCGAGAACATAAAAATCCACAGCACGCCGACCACAGCCGGTGCCACCGCGTAGGGCACGACCAGCATGGTTTTGTAGAAGAAGGCGGCGCGCACGACGCGGTCGGCAAAAATCGCCAGCACGAGCGACAGGCCAATGCCTAGCACCGCCACCAGCAGCGAGAAAATCGCCGTGATTTTGAACGATTCGAGGTAGGCCTGGTCGCCCAGCAGGTTCTGGAAATTTTCCAGGCCCACCCATTCGGTCGAGATGCCAAACGCGTCTTGCATCTGGAACGATTGCAGCAGTGCCTGGCCCGCAGGCCAAAAAAAGAACACTGCAATCACCACCAGTTGCGGCAGCAGCAGCGCCCAGGGCAGCCAAGAAGAGGGGAAGAGAACGCGTTTTTCCATAAGGCCGTCTAAAAAGCTCACCCCCAGGCTTCGCTGCGCTCTCGCCAACCCCCTTTCAGGGGGCTCCACCAGCGGACTGGCAAAGCCAGATCCGCGGTGTCTGCTGGAAGGAGTCGTGCGCGCTTCATGCTGCGGGATGTGGCGAGGTGGTGGTTTTTTCGCTACATGGACATGGAGCGGGGGCGAGTCTAACAGGCGCTTTTATCCGAGATTGTCCATTAGGATGCGAGGGAATGGCGAGGCGAGTTGCGAGGCAGTTTGGTCACTGGTGAGGTGGCAATAGCACTGCTATTGCCACCGAAGCAGGGGCCAAAATGGCCGCAAATCGTCCGCGAGCACCCGCGTAGGCCCGAAGGGCCGCCTAATGGACAATCTCGGTTTATGGGAGTAGCCGCCTGGAAAATCAGGACTTGTTGGCTTTTTGGAAGCGCACGAGTTGTTCGTCGCCGCGTTTGACGGCGCTGTCCAGTGCCTCTTTCGGGCTCTTCTTGCCAGCCCAAATTTGCTCGGTTTCCTCGTCGATGATGGTGCGGATTTGCAGGAAATTGCCCAGCCGCACACCGCGTGATTTGTCGGTGGTCTTGCGGATCATCTGGTTGACGGCGACGTCGGTGCCGGGGAATTTTTCGTAGAAACCCGACTTGGCAGTCAGTTCGTAGGCGGCCATGGTGATCGGCAGGTAGCCGGTGCGTTTGTGGCTGGCCGACTGCACTTCGGGCTGCGACAAAAACTGGAAGAACTGCGCAACACCTTTGTACTCAGCCGGTTTTTTGCCCGCCATGACCCACAGACTGGCGCCGCCGATGACGGTGTTTTGGGGTGCGCCGGCCACATCCGGGTAGTACGGTAGCGGCGCTATGCCATAGGCGAACTTGGCCTCCTTGACCACGCGCGAGTAGACCCCCGAGGAGCCAGTGAACATGGCGCACTCACCCGACGGAAAGGAGACGTCGGCGATGTTGTCGCGGCCCTTGTAGACAAACAAACCCTGCTTGGACATGTTGGCAAGGTTCTCAAAATGGCGTTGGTGCAGGGGCGAGTTAAACGCCAAGCGGGCGCTGGGGCCGCCAAAGCCATTGTTTTCGGTCGCGTACAAGCTGTTGTGCCAGGTGGAAAAACTCTCCAGTTGCACCCAGCTGATCCAGCTGGTGGTGAACGGGCATGCATGGCCGGCGGCCTTCAGCTTGGCAGCCGCCACAGCCACTTCAGGCCAGGTGCTGGGGGCTTTGTTGGGGTCGAGCCCGGCGGCCTTGAAGGCGTCTTTGTTGTAGTAAAAAATCGTCGTCGAGCTGTTGAACGGCAGTGACAGCAGCTGGCCGTTGGCCGCTGTGTAGTAGCCCGCCACGGCGGGGATGTAGGCGCTTTGGTCGAATTTGACGCCGCCCTCCCGCATCACCTCGGCCACCGGTTTGATGGCGCCCTTGGCCGCCATCAGTGTGGCGGTTGCGACCTCTTGGCCTTGCAAGATATGCGGTGCGTTGCCAGCCCGGAAGGCCGCCACGGCGCCCGTCATGGCCTCGGCATAGGTGCCCTTGTAGGTGGTCACCACTTTGTAGTCGCTTTGGCTCTCATTGAACTGCTTGGCCAGGTCGTTGACCCAGTCACCGAGTGGGCCGCTCATGGCGTGCCACCACTGGATTTCGGTTTGGGCCTGGGCGGGGGCGCCCAGGGACAGGGCGAGGGCGGCGGTCAATGCCAAGTGTTTGAGTTGCATGGAAACTCCGAAGGGGACATGAAAGACCAGCCGGGTGCGGCTGGGCGTGTGGGCTGCGGGTGTACGGCTTGTGGCATAGCTTGCAACAGCATTCAAGCGGAAAAACCCGTCGCGCCCGGCGCTGGCTGTGGTTTCTGGCGCATTTTAGAGGCAGGTGCGGCGCGCAAATTTTTTGTGTATTTGGGCCGTCCTTGTTGGGGTGTTTTTCAAAAATTAAACATTCGTGTAACTACTCAGGTGGTCTGGCTTGGTTTTACTCCCTCTCCCTCTGGGAGAGGGCGGGGGTGAGGGCTGGCGGCCTGTGCATG
>JAYVXE010000273.1:0-15744 GCA_043785395.1 Burkholderiaceae bacterium
GCGCGGCTGCCTACATCGGGCGCGCCCGGGTCGTGCCGCTGCGCAATATGGGCGCGGCCCTGTCGCCGTTCAACGCCTGGTTGACGTTGCAAGGCATTGAAACCTTGGCGCTGCGCATGGAGCGCATCTGCGACAACGCGCTGGTGCTGGCGCAGACCTTGGAGCGGCATCCCAAGGTCGAGTCGGTGCGCTACGCCGGCCTGCCCAAGCACCCCGACCATGCCTTGCTGCAACGCCAAATGGGCGGCAAGGCCTCGGGGATTTTGTCGTTCAACCTTCACAGCCGCAGCGGTGACGATGCCCGTGCTGCCGGTGCGCGTTTTCTCGATGCCTTGCAGCTCTTTACCCGGTTGGTGAATATTGGTGACGCCAAGTCGCTCGCAACCCACCCGGCGTCGACCACCCACCGCCAGCTCAACGCGGCCGAGTTGGCGTTGGCTGGAGTGAGCGAGGGCATGTTGCGCTTGTCGGTGGGGATTGAGCACATCGACGATTTGCTGGCCGATCTGGAGCAGGCGCTGGCGGCGGTATGAGTGCTGTCTGTTTTGCGCGTGCTCTGGCGCTGGCGCGGTTCTGACGTGCTTGCGATCCAAGGCGTCTGATCCGCCCATGGGTAAAAATACAGCCCTACGCCCAAAACCACCTTGAGAAAATCTGAATGACCACTTTGCATTCCCTCTCCGACAACGCGCTCGACCAATTGTTCCGCCAGGCCCGTACCGCCCACGCGTTCAAGCCGGTACCGGTGACCGACGAGACTATCCACCAGCTCTACGATTTGCTCAAATGGGGCCCGACGGCCTTTAACGCCCAACCTGCGCGCTATGTTTTTGTGCGTAGTCCCGAGGCCAAGGAGCGGCTGCAGACCGCGTTGATGCCCAGCAATGCGGCGCAGACCATGGCGGCTGGCGTGACGGTGATCGTGGCGCAGGACACGCGGTTTTATGAGCACCTTCCCACGCAGTACCCAGCTTACGACGCCAAGCCGATCTTCGAGGGCAACGCCGCTGCCGCGCAGGCCACAGCCTCGCGCAACAGCAGCTTGCAGGGCGCCTACCTGATTTTGGCCGCACGTGCGCTGGGCCTGGATGCCGGGCCGCAGTCCGGCTTCAATGCAGAACTGCTCGACCAGGCCTTTTTTCCAGACGGGCGCTACAAGTCCAACTTCCTGGTGAACCTGGGCGTGGCCGATCCGGCCAGCACCTACCCGCGCGGGCCTCGGCTGGCTTTTGATGAAGCTGTGAACATACTGTAGTCCCGCTGGGGGCCGCCAGCAGCGCCCTCGGCAAAGGGGCGAATCGATTTGCGTTCTCGCACCGCTGGCGCAATTGCGGCGCAATTGCGGGGCAATGCGCGCGCAGCTTGGGGCGCGCTGAAGCCCCCTTAAGTCAATATAAAATCTATAGCGCCGAAGTGCGGTCAAATTTCAGGCTCTCATGATTCAACTACAAAAAATTTCACAAACCTACCAAGGCTCCAACGGCCCGGTCGAAGCCTTGCGTGGCATCGATTTGCACATTCCGCCAGGCCAGATTTTCGGCATCATCGGGCGCAGCGGCGCGGGCAAGAGTTCGCTGGTGCGTGTCATCAATTTGCTCAACCGGCCCTCGGCGGGCCGCGTGCTGGTCGCCGGGCGCGACCTGACGGCGCTGGACGATGCCGCCTTGCGCGCGGCGCGGCGTGACATTGGCATGGTGTTTCAGCACTTCAACCTGCTGTCGTCACGCACCGTCTACGACAACGTGGCGCTGCCGCTGGAGCTGGTGGGCCTGTCCCGGCTTGAGATCCGCGCCCGCGTTGCGCCGCTGCTGGAGTTGGTCGGGCTGACGGCCTTGCGCGACCGCTATCCGGCGCAGATCAGCGGTGGGCAAAAGCAGCGCGTGGGGATTGCCCGCGCCTTGGCCAATCGGCCCCAGCTGCTGTTGTCGGACGAGGCCACATCGGCGCTAGACCCCGAGACCACGCGCTCGATTTTGTTGCTGTTGCAGCAGATCAACCGTGAGCTGGGCCTGACGATTGTGTTGATCACGCACCAGATGCAGGTCATCAAACAGGTTGCGCACCGGGTGGCGGTGATCGAGGCCGGGCGGATTGTCGAGCAAGGGCCGGTGCTGGACGTTTTCACCCGGCCGAAGCAGGCGATTACGCGCAGCCTGGTCGATGAGATCAACCCGCAAGAGCTGCCCGCCAGCGTGTTGGCGCGGGTGCCGCAGCTGCGCTCCCAGCTCCAGGGCCGCAGCGGCCAACTGCTGCGCCTGGCCTACGCGGGCGAGAGTGCGTACCAGCCGATTTTGTCGCAGATGATCCGCGACTTTGGCCTGGATTTGAGTATTTTGCACGGCCAGATTGATGAAATCCAAGGCCAGACCTTTGGCTCGCTGGCGGTCTTTGCCAGCGGCGCTGCGCCCCAGTTGGAGGCGGCAGTGGCCCGCCTGCGGGCCGCTGGTGTCCAGGTCGAAGAAGTGATTGACAGCCCCCAGGACGGAGTTTGAAGCCATGTTTGATAATTTTTCTCCCGCCATGCTGGAGCTGTTCGCGACTTCTTTTGGGGAAACCCTGGTGATGGTTGGGATATCGGGCCTGCTGGGCGCGCTGATCGGCATCCCGCTGGGCGTGTTTTTGCGCCTCACCGACCGTGGCGGCGTGCTGGAGAGCGCGGTGTCCAACCAGGTGGTGGGCTGGATCGTCAATGCCGTGCGCTCGACGCCCTTCATTATTTTGCTGGTGGCCATCATTCCTTTGACGCGCTGGCTGATTGGCTCGTCGATTGGCACGGCCGCCGCCGTCGTGCCGCTGACCCTGGCGGCCGCACCCTTTGTGGCGCGGCTGGTCGAGGCCGCGCTGCGCGAAGTCGACCCTGGCCTGATCGAGGCAGCGCAGGCCATGGGTGCCAGCACCCGCCAAATCGTCTGGAAAGTGCTGCTGCCCGAAGCCTTGCCGGGCATCGTGTCGGGCCTGACCATCACTTTTGTCAGCCTGACCGGCTACTCAGCGATGGCGGGTGCGATTGGCGGCGGCGGCTTGGGTGACCTTGGTATCCGCTATGGCTACCAGCGTTTCTTGCCCGAAATCATGCTGGCCGTGGTGCTGGTGCTGGTCTTCTTTGTGCAGATCGTGCAAAGCCTGGGCGACTGGGTGGTGCGGCGCTTGAGCCGGCGCTAAAGGGGCAGGGCGCAGGAGGAAGAGGGCGGCAGGAGGCAGGCGTTCTTTATACGGTTTTCTAGCAGGCGATAGAAGATGTCAATCCTTGGGGTTTGACGGGATGCGCGTTACAGTCGCGGCCACTTTATTGTCTGTCGAAGGTCACCATGTTGAACAAGCGCACTCTGCTGCAATCCCTGCTCGCCCTGTCCATCACCGCTACGGCTGGCCTTAGCGCCAGCGCACTGGCGCAGGACAAAGTGCTCAAAATCGGCGTCACCGCCGGGCCGCACGCGCAAATTTTTGAGCAGGTCAAGAAAATAGTCGAAAAAGACGGCCTCAAACTCCAGCTCATCGAGTTTTCCGACTACGTGCAGCCGAACGCCGCACTCGCCGCCGGTGACCTCGATCTCAACAGCTACCAGCACCAGCCCTATCTTGACCAGCAGGTCAAGGACCGGGGCTACAAACTGGTCTCGGTCGCCCCCACGGTCAACTATCCGATGGGCATTTATTCGCACAAGGTCAAAAATTTGAAGGATTTGAAGGCTGGCGCCAGGGTGGGTATCCCGAACGATCCGACCAATGGAGGGCGCGCGTTGCTGATGTTCCAAGACCTGGGCCTGGTCAAGCTGCGCCCCGAGGCTGGCTTGAAGGCGACGCCGTTGGACGTGGTCTCCAATCCGCGCAAAATCAAATTCATCGAAGTCGACGCCGCGCAGCTGCCGCGCACTTTGCGCGACCTCGACGCGGCTGCGATCAACACCAACTACGCGCTGCCGGCGGGCCTGAGTCCCGCCAAAGATGCGATCCACGTGGAGGCCAGCCAAAACCCCTATGTCAACGTGCTGGTCGTGCGCCAGCAAGACCAGTCCCAGCCCTGGGTGGCCAAGCTGGTGCGTGCCTACCAATCGGATGCTGTGCGCAAATACATCCAAGAGCAGTTCAAGGGCGAGGTTGCCGTGGGTTTTTAAAAAATCAATTTATATAGCTATAAGGGTATAGTGTATAAGCGATAGAGGCCTATTTCTTTGATGAAATAGGCCTTTTTGCTTTTCGTTGGGCGCCGCCGCCGCAGTGTCTTGGTGCTTGTGCTATGAACGGTCTTTGGTCTTTTACACGCTGGATGCAAAAACCATGGCTTGCGTTGAGCCGGTTCGCGGCCTGCTGTCCTGCCCCGCCGTCCTGTTTGCGCCAGCCTTTTCAGGGAAAAATCCATGACTGCTGACCCGTCGATCCAAGTGACCCAAGTGACCCAGGTGATCCGGTTTTTCTACCGTGGCCAGATTGTCGAGGTGGCCGACGCTGCACCGAACCGCTCGGTGCTCGACTGGCTGCGTGAGGACGCGCGTTGCAGCGGCACCAAAGAGGGGTGCAACGAGGGCGACTGCGGCGCGTGCACGGTGGTGTTGGGGACGCTGGCCGAGCCCGGCGGCGTTGGTGCGCTGTCCGCGCTGTCCACGCCGTCCGCCCAGCCCCCGGTGGCTGGGCTGAACTTGTACAGCGTCAACGCCTGCATCCAGTTCTTGCCCACGCTGCATGGCAAGGCCTTGTTCACGGTGGAGGATTTGAAGGCCCAGGCCGCGCCCGCGTTGCCGCCAGCGCCTGCCGCCTCCGCCCTGCACCCGGTGCAGCAAGCGTTGGTGGACTGCCACGGCTCGCAGTGCGGGTTTTGCACGCCGGGTTTTGTGATGTCGCTGTGGCTGAGCTACACCCAGCACCAGGCGAGCGCAACCAGGCCGAGCCGCCAGCAGCTGGCCGACGCCTTGTCGGGCAATCTGTGCCGCTGCACCGGTTACCGGCCGATTGTGGACGCCGGCCAGCGCATGTTCGAGCTGCCGGCGCTGCGCTTTGACACGCGCCCGGCGCTACAGGCTTTGCAGCAGATGAGGGCACAGCAAGCGGGACGCAGCTTGAATTACCGTGGCCAATTCCACGCACCCAGCACGCTGGACGCGCTGGCCGGCCTGCGCCTGGCCAAGCCGCAGGCCTGCATCGTCGCCGGTGCCAGCGATGTCGGGCTTTGGGTGAACAAGCAGTTGCGGGATGTGGGGGAGATGATTTATGTCGGCAATGTGGCCGAGTTGCAGCGCATCGCGCAGCGTCCTGACGGGCTGTACATTGGCGCCGGCGCGTCTTTGGAGGCGGCTTGGTCGGCCTTGGCGCAGCGCTGGCCGAGCCTGGGCGAGGTGTGGCGGCGTTTTGCCGCACCACCGGTGCGCCACGTCGGCACGATGGGCGGCAATGTCGCCAATGGCTCGCCGATTGGCGACGCGCCGCCGGTGCTGATGGCGCTCGGTGCGCAGATCGAGTTGCGCCAAGGTGCGCGGCTGCGGCGCCTGCCTTTGAGCGATTTTTACCTGGGCTATCGGCAAAACCAGTTGCAGGCGGGTGAGTTTGTGCAGGGCTTGTGGTTGCCTTTGGCGGCCTCCGATAGCGTCGATAGTGCCGCCGTGCAGCAGGTGCGGGCTTACAAAATCAGCAAGCGTTTTGACTGCGATATTTCTGCGCTCTGCACGGGCTTTTCGATCACGCTGGAGGCGGCTCGGGTGGTCGATGTGCGGCTGGCGTTTGGCGGCATGGCGGCAACGGTGCGCCGCGCCACACAGGCCGAGGCCGCGCTGCTTGGCCAGCCCTGGGATGCGCAGCGGGTGGCACTGGCGCAGGCGGCGCTGGCACAGGACTTTGCGCCGCTGTCCGATCTGCGTGCCTCGGCGGCCTACCGCATGCAGGTGGCACAAAACCTGCTGTACCGGTTTTGGCTGGAAACCCGGCCCGATGCCCCTTTGCTGCCCGCGCAGACCCGTGTGTGGAGCCCGCCGCAGGCGGCACAAGTCGCCGCGCGCAGCGGCCCTGACCCGCTGGGGCCGGCCGGGGCACAGCACGCCGCCTATGCGGCGGGGGCCCGCGTCGGCATCAGCGCCGTCCATGAGTCGGCGGCGCTGCATGTGGCGGGCGAGGCGACGTATACCGACGACATCCCCGAGCTGGCGGGCACGCTGCACTGCGTGCTGGGCTTGTCGCCACGGGCGCAAGGCCAGATTGACATGGCCGAGCTGGGGTTGGCACTGGAGCCGCTGCGCGCGTCACCGGGGGTGGTGGCGGTGTTGTCGGCGGTGGATATTGCGGGGGGCAACGATTGCGGCGCGCTTCAGCACGACGAGCCCATCCTGTGTGATGGCGCACTGCGCTACCTGGGCCAGCCGGTGTTTGCGGTGGTGGCACTCAACCGCAGCCTGGCCCGGCACGTCGCGGCCCGCGCCAAAGAAATTTTGACGCCGCTGGTGGTGCCGCCGCCAGTTGCGGCGCAGCTGGTGCTGACGGCGCAAGACGCGCATGCCCGGCGCCAGTATGTGTTGGCGCCGATGCACCTGGGGCGCAGTTGCAGCGCGGCGGGCACGCAGCACACGCAGCACACGCCGCACACGCAGCACACGCCGCAGGAGGCTGGGCTGACCTTGCACGCGGTGCGCCAAGCCATCGCCTCGGCACCGCACCAGTTGCGTGGCAGTTTTGAGCTTGGGGGGCAGGAGCATTTTTATTTGGAGGGGCAAATCAGCTATGCAATTCCGTGCGAAGGCGGGATGTTGGTGCACTGCTCAACCCAGCATCCAAGCGAGATGCAGCACCTGGTTGCCCAGGCGCTGGGCTTGCCGGCGCACGCGGTGCAGATTGCGTGCCGCCGTATGGGCGGTGGCTTTGGCGGCAAGGAATCGCAGTCGGCCTTGTTCGCCTGTGTTGCCGCCGTGGCCGCGCAGCGCTTGCAGCGCCCGGTGAAGCTGCGGCTTGACCGAGACGATGATTTTCTGATCACCGGACGGCGCCATTGTTTTTTCCATGACTACCACGTGGGCTACGACGCCAGCGGGCGGGTGCTGGGGGTCGAGATTGACATGCTTGCGCGGGCCGGGCATTCGGCGGATTTGTCGGGGCCGGTGATGGGCCGGGCGATGTGCCACTTCGACAATGCCTACTGGTTGCCCGAGGTCGCCATGCATGGTTACTGCGGCAAAACCCAGACCCAGAGCAATACCGCGTTTCGCGGCTTTGGCGGGCCGCAGGGCGCGCTGGCGATGGAGCACATCCTCGACAGCATTGCACGCACGCTCGGGCTGGACCCGCTCGATGTGCGCCAGCGTAATTTCTACGGCAGCAGCGAGAACAACGTCACGCCCTATGGCCAACGGCTGCGCGACAACATCATCCAGCCGCTGGTCACGCAGCTTGAGCTCAGCAGCGATTACCGTGCGCGCCGCGCGGAGCTGGCCGCCTTCAATGCCAGCAGCCCGGTGCTCAAGCGTGGTCTGGCGCTGACGCCGCTGAAATTTGGCATCTCCTTTAACGTCCCGCACCTCAACCAGGCGGGGGCCTTGGTGCATGTCTACAGTGATGGCTCGATTTTGCTCAACCACGGCGGCACCGAGATGGGGCAGGGCCTGCACACCAAGGTCGCGCAGGTGGTTGCGCACGAGCTGGGGGTGGATTTGGCGCAGGTGCGCCTCAGTGCCACCGATACCCAAAAGGTTGCCAACACATCGGCCACGGCGGCCTCCACCGGGGCCGATTTGAACGGCCAGGCGGCGCAAAATGCGGCCCGCCAGATCCGCGCGCGCTTGGCGGCGTGCGCGGCGGCGCACTACGGCGGCGTGGCCGACGCGGTGCGGTTTGCCAATGGCCGCGTCCACGTCAATGGCCAAACCCTGGATTTTTGCGACCTGGTGGCGCAGGCCTATGTAGACCGGGTACAGCTTTGGTCCGACGGTTTTTATGCCACGCCCGACCTGCACTGGGACAAGGAGCGCATGCAAGGCCAGCCGTTTTACTACTTCGCCTACGGCGCAGCGGTCAGCGAAGTGGTGCTGGACACGCTCACCGGCGAGTGCCAGCTGCTGCGCGTCGACATCCTGCACGACGCTGGCGACTCGCTCAATCCGGCGCTCGATATTGGGCAGATCGAGGGCGCCTTCATCCAGGGCATGGGCTGGCTCACGACCGAAGAGCTGGTCTGGCAGGCCGACAGCGGCGCGCTGCTCACGCATGCGCCCAGCACCTATAAAATCCCCACCGCCAACGACACTCCAAAGCTGTTCAAGGTGGCCTTGTTTGACCACGCAACGCTTGCGGGCGGCACCCGGCCCCAGGCGCCAACCCTGTACAACAGCAAGGCGGTTGGCGAGCCGCCGTTGCTGCTGGCGTTTTCGGTGTTTTTTGCGATCCGCGACGCCATCGCCTCTGCCTGCGGGCCGCACGCCGTCCCGGCGCTGCAGGCACCGGCGAGCAGCGAGGCGATTTTGGCGGCGCTGACGCAGCTGCTGGCAAGGCAAGCCGCAGTGGCGTGCAGGGAGAAGCCAGGAGCCTGGGGCGACAGCGGCTGATCCTGTGAGAATCCCGGCTTTGTGTTTTTATAGGACTTGCGCAAGTCCTGTTTCAGCAGGATGGAATGCGTTATTGGATTTAAAAAAATGATAGCTTGAAACCTTTATATGGTAAGCGTTAGAGTATAATTTCATAAATAATTCATGGCGTGGCCGCTTATGCTGCTTATGCCGGTTTTTGGGCTTGGCGCTGGTGCGGACCGTCTTTTTAGGGGTCTGTCGGGCTTGGAGCGTCGAATTTCGCTTCGATGCGGACCCAAGTCCGACAGGCTCCTCGTCGTTTCCTGGGCCGCACAGTTTTGCGTAAGACCTGTTCCAACATTTTTTTTCCTATGTCCGACCCGCTTCCTTCTTTAGCCGCAGCGCCGCCGCCCCGGCTGGTGCTGACCGGCATCACCAAGCGCTACCCGGCGGTGCTCGCCAACAGCGATGTGGCACTGAGCGTGCAGCCGGGCCAGATCCATGCCGTGCTGGGGGAAAACGGCGCGGGCAAGTCAACCCTGATGAAGATCATCTACGGCGTGGTCCAGCCCGACGCTGGCACGCTGCACTTCAATGGCCAACTGGTGCGGGTACGCAGCCCGCAGGCGGCGCGCGCGCTCGGCATCAGCATGGTGTTCCAGCATTTCAGCCTGTTTGACACACTGAGCGTGGCCGAGAACGTCTGGCTGGGCTTGGATGCGCGCTGGTCGCTGGCCGAGGTGGCGCGCAACATCGAGGCCAAGGCGGCAGAGTACGGGCTGGACTTGGAGCCCAGCCGTCCGGTGCACAGCCTGAGCGTGGGCGAGCGCCAGCGGGTGGAGATCATCCGCGCCTTGCTCAGCCAGCCGCAGTTGCTCATCTTGGACGAGCCGACATCGGTGCTGACGCCGCAGGCTGTCGACAAGCTGTTTGTGGTGCTGCGCAAGATTGCCGCTGCGGGTTGCAGCATTCTCTATATCAGCCACAAGCTGCATGAAATCCGGGCGCTGTGCAGCGCTTGCACGGTATTGCGCGGCGGCGTCGTGACGGGCGTGTGCGATCCGCGTGGGCAGAGCAATGCCGATCTTTCGCGCCTGATGATTGGCGACGAGCCGCCGCCGTTGGCGCACCACGTGCGCCAACCGGGGGCCTGCGTGCTGCGGGTGCAGGCGCTGACGCTGGCGCGGGCCGAGCCCTTTGGCATGGACTTGGAGCAGATCGGCTTGGAGGTGCGGGCGGGCGAAGTGGTGGGCATTGCCGGGGTTTCGGGCAATGGCCAGCGCGAGCTTTTGTACGCGCTGTCGGGTGAAGACCGGCGCGCTAAAGCGCAGACGGTGCAGCTGCACGGGCGCAATGTGGCCGCGCTGGGGCCCAGCCAGCGCCGTGCGCTGGGTCTGCACTTTGTGCCGGAAGAGCGCCTCGGGCGCGGCGCGGTGCCGGCCATGGACTTGGCGCACAACCTGCTGCTGACGCGCAGCAACGCGCTCGGCGCCAGCGGCTGGATTCGGACGGCGGCTTTGCAGCGCCAGGCCGAGGCCATCATCCAACGCTTTCAGGTCAAGGCGGCGGGGCCGCAGGCACTGGCGCGTTCTTTGTCGGGCGGGAATTTGCAAAAATTCATGGTGGGCCGTGAAATCGACGCCGCCCCCAAGTTGCTGATCATCTCCCAGCCCACTTGGGGCGTTGACGTGGGTGCAGCGGCACAGATTCACCGCGAAATTTTGGCACTGCGCGACGCCGGTTGTGCGGTGCTGGTGGTCAGCGAAGAGCTCGACGAGTTGTTTGCGCTGTGCGACCGTTTGCACGTGATTGCGCATGGGCGCTTGTCGCCGTCGATTGCGCGCGCCGACGCCGACGTGGCCCAGCTGGGGGCGTGGATGAGTGGGCTTTGGCCGGCGCCCGCCGCCGTACTGCCAACAGCGGAGGAGAGCCATGTTTAAGCTCGAAGCACGCGCCCTGGCCTCGTCCTGGTGGCGCTATGGCTCGCCGCTGCTGGCGCTGGCGCTGACCGTGGTGCTCGGTGTGCTGCTGTTTTTGGCGCTGGGCAAAGACCCGGTGCAGGCCTTGCTGGTGTTCTTCTGGGCGCCGCTCAGCTCTGCCTACGCGCTGGGCGAGTTGATGGTCAAAGCCACGCCCTTGCTGCTGATTGCGCTTGGGCTGGCGCTGTGCTTTCGCTCCAATGTCTGGAACATCGGCGCTGAAGGGCAGTTTGTGATTGGGGCCTGTACGGCCAGCAGCGTGGCGCTGCTGGCCGACGCCAACACCGGGCCGTGGATTGTTCCGACGCTGCTGCTGGCCGGCGTGCTCGGCGGCATGTTCTGGGCCGGGCTGGTCGCCTGGCTGCGCGACAAGTTCAATGCGAATGAGATTTTGGTCAGCCTGATGCTGGTCTACGTCGCTATTTTGCTGCTCAACTACCTGGTGTTCGGGCCTTTGAAGGACCCGGATGGCTACAACTTTCCGCAAAGCCGCAACTTTGATCTGGTGACCCAGATTCCGCGCTTGATGCCGGGCTCGCGCATGGGCATCGGCCTGTTGCTGGCCCTGGGCGCAGCGGCTGCGCTATGGGTTTTTCTGTTTCGCACCCGCGCTGGTTTTGCCCAGCAAGTGGGCGGGATGGCTCCGGCGGCGGCGCGCTACGCCGGTTTTTCGTCGCGCCGCGCGCTCTGGCTGGCCTTGCTGGTCTCGGGCGGTGCGGCCGGTCTGGCCGGAGCGCTGGAGGTGGCCGGGCCGATTGGCCAGCTCACGCCCTACGTGCCTGCGGGCTATGGTTTTGCCGCCATCATCGTCGCCTTTGTGGGCCGGCTGCACCCGGTGGGCATGGTGTTCTCTGCCATTTTGATGAGCATGTTCTACATCGGCGGTGAGCTTGCGCAGTCGCGCCTGGGGCTGCCCAAGTCGCTCACCGGCGTGTTCCAGGGCTTGCTGCTGTTCAACTTGCTGGCCTGCGACACCTTGATTGCCTACCGGCTGCGCCTGAGCGGCTTCACCAAGAAAGGAGGGCGCTGATGGAGCCCTATGCCCTGCTGCTGGCGGCAACACTGAATGCTGGCACGGTGCTGGCGCTGGCCGCGCTTGGCCTGCTGATCAACGAGCGGGCCGGCATTGTCAACCTCGGCGCCGAAGGCCTGATGCTGTGCGCGGCGGTGGCCGGCTTTGCGGTCGTGGTCCACAGCGGCAATGACTGGCTCGGCTTTGCCGCTGGCGCCGGTGTCGGCGCGCTGCTGGCGGCGGTCTTTGGTCTGCTGGTGATTTGGCTCAACGCCAACCAATACGCCAGTGGCCTGGCGCTGAGTTTGTTTGGCGTGGGCTTTTCGGCCTTTTGCGGCATTGGCTACGTGCAGGCCAAGTTGCCACCACGGCCACAGTTTGCGCTGCCGTGGCTGGGCGATATCCCGCTGCTGGGCCCGGCACTGTTTCGCCACCATCCGCTGGTCTATCTGACGATGGCTTTGGTGGTCGCGCTGGCGTGGTTTTTCTACCGAAGCCGCGCCGGACTGGTGCTGCGCGCCGTGGGCGAAGCACCAGAGGCCGCGCATGCCTTGGGCTACCCGGTGCGCCGCATCCGCTTGGCGGCGGTGGTCGCAGGCGGTGCGCTGTGCGGTCTGTCGGGGGCCTATATCTCGTTGATTTATACGCCGTTGTGGGTCGAGGGCATGGTCGCCGGGCGGGGCTGGATTGCCTTGGCGCTGACCACCTTTGCCACCTGGCGGCCCACCAGGGTGCTGCTCGGGGCCTATTTGTTTGGTGGCGTGACGATGCTGCAATTCCACCTGCAAAGCGTCGGTGTCGATGTGCCAAGCCAGCTCCTGAGCATGCTGCCCTACCTGGCAACCATCGCCGTGCTGGTGCTGATCTCGCGCAACCCGGCCTGGATCCGCCGCAATATGCCGGCCTCGTTGGGCAAGGCCTTTCACCCCGGCGCGTAACGGCAGGCGCGCAGCCGCCATCGATAATCGCAGTCCAACCCCGTTAAAGAAAGACATCACCATGACCGACCTGCACAAACGCTCCTTGCTCAAAGTGGCGGCCTTATCCACGTTGGCTGCGGCCGCCTTGGTGGCCTGCGGCCAAAAAGACGCGCCCGCACCGGCAGCAACCCCGGCGGCTGAGCCGGCCAGCGCCGCGCCAGCGGCCAAGCCCGACCCGCTGAAGGTGGCGTTTGTCTATATCGGCCCGGTGGGCGACGGCGGCTGGACCTTCTCGCACGACAACGGCCGCAAAGCCATGCTCGATGCCTTGGGCGACCGTGTCAGCACCAGCATTGTGGAGAGCGTGCCTGAGTCGGCGGACGCCGAGCGGGTCTTTCGCGATCTTGTCGCGCAGGGCAACAAGCTTATTTTTGGCACCAGCTTTGGCTACATGGAGTCGCTCCGCAAGGTCGCGGCGGACCATCCGGAGGTGCGCTTCGAGCATGCCACCGGCTACAAGACCAGCGCCAACATGCGCGTCTACGACGCCCGCACCTACGAAGGCGCCTACCTGGCCGGCGTGGTGGCCGGCGCCATGACCAAGAGCAATACCCTGGGCGTTGTCGGCTCGGTGCCGATCCCCGAGGTGCTGCGCAACATCAACAGCTTCACGCTCGGTGCGCTCAGCGTCAACCCGAAGATCAAGACCCGCGTGGTCTGGGTCAACGAATGGTTTAGCCCGCCCAAAGAAACCGAAGCCGCCACCGCCTTGATCAACGGCGGCGCCGACGTGCTGTTCCAAAACACCGACTCACCCGCCGTGCTCAAGACGGCAGAAGAAAAAGGCAAGCGCGCGTTTGGCTGGGACTCTGACATGACCGCCTACGGCCCCAAGGCCCACCTTGCCTCGGCAACGATCAACTGGGGGCCGTACTACACCAAGGCCGTCAGCGAAGTGCTTGACGGCAGCTGGGCCACCGGCGCTCACTGGTGGGGCGTGAAGGAAAACACCATGGATTTGGTGGCCCTCGCCGATGACGTGCCAACCGAGACCAAGGCCAAGATCGAGAGCATCAAGCAAGGCCTGCACGACGGCAGCTTCTCGATCTGGAAAGGCCCGATCATGGACAACAGCGGCAAAGAAGTGCTGGCGCAGGATGTGGTCGCCGACGATAAATTCCTTGGCAGCTTGAGCTTCTATGTCAAGGGCGTCGAAGGCAAGGTGCCCGGCAGTAAAAAATAAGCCAAGGCTTTATGCGGCTAGAGGCATATTGGGCGAAAATTCTTGCCTAATATGCCTCTAGCGCTTGATGCTATGGCGTTTCCGTTAAATTGGTATCAATTGTTTCGTTTTAACATGAAACACCCCCGAAGCGCCTGCGGCGCTTGCCCCCTCAAGGGGGCGCACCCGGTGGCCAGGCAGAGCCAGATCCACGGGTGCACTGGAAGCGGCGCGATCGTCTCGCGGCGCGGTTTCATCGCTCGGTGGTGCTTGGCACAGTGCATGGCAGTTAGTCTAATATGCCTGTACCGCTTATGTTTGTAGCGCTTCCGGAAAACAAGTATCAATTGATGCGAAAAATGGGGCAGCGCCCCGTTGCGCCCGGCTGGACAGCATCAGATGCCGAGCACCCAGGCGATCACATTTTTGGCCACAAACCCCAAAATGCCAAAGGCCAGCACCACAAACAGCACAAAGGTGCCGAATTTTCCGGCCTTCGACTCGATCGCCAGATTGGCGATGATGAACAGCATGTAGAGGATGAAAGCGCCAACGCCAAAGCTCATGCCAAAGCGTGCGATCTCGGCCTCGGTAAATCCAAACATCATGGCCGGGCTCCGGTTGCAGGCTGTACCAAGTCGCAGTAAGCGTGCCAGCTGGCATGGCCGAGCAGGGGCGCCAGCACCAGCAGCCCGAGTGCCAGCGAGCCCAAGCCCAGGCCGGTCAGCAGCATGATCAGCGTGGCCCACAAGGCCAGCGGCAACGGGTTGGCCAGCACGCAGCGCCAACTTGTCAACACAGCTTGGCGCACCGTCACCGGGCGGTCAAGCAGCAGCGGGATGGCCACCACGCTGGAGGCGAATACCGGTGCCGCCATCAAGCCGCCCAGGATCAACCAGGCCTCAAACAAGAACGCGTTGGGCGCCAGCATGACGAAGTGCACAAAATCCAGCGGCGTCAAAATGGGCGTCGGCGACAGCAGCGTGATCGTTGCCGCCGAGGTCAGTACCCAGCCGCTGCCCGCCAAGGCCAGCAGCAGGCCAAAGCGCACCAAGCGTGTATCGCCCGAACGCCAGACCGAGACCACCGTGGCCAGGCTTGGCGGCTGACCCAGGGCCAGGGAACGGCTGATCGCGTACAGCCCCGTTGCCAGCAAGGGGGCCACCAGTAAAAAACCAGAAAACGCGCCCGCCAGCAACCAAAAATGCTGGTGCGCCAGCCCCCAGGTCAGGGCCGCGACCAGCGTCACCAGCAGGCCGTGCAGCAAACCCGGCAGCGGCGCTTGGCGCAGATCCTGCCAGCCGCGCTGCAACCAGCGCAGCGGCTGCACCAGGTCAATGTGGCTGACCTCGGGGTCGGCCACGGGAGAAGGGCGCAGGGTCATGGTTGTGGGTCCAGGAGGATGGTGGAGATTAAAAAATGCGCTCAAATTGACGCATTTATGCGTAAATACGCGAAGATTGCCGGGTTTTGGCCGGCTGCGCTGGCTCAGTGCAGCTGCTTGCCACGGGCGCGGGGCGCGGCGTCAAGGGCGTCTGCGGGCGGGGTTGGTGAGGTTGGTGTGGCGATTTGGAGCCGAAAAAATCCGGTTCCCGCCGAGCCCGCGTCGATCTCCGCCGTGCTCGGCGCACGCACAGCGTGCACGCGAAGGTGCAGGCGCAGCGCAATACCGCAGAGCGGGTGGTTGCCGTCAAGCACCAGGTGCTCAGGATAGATGTCGGTGATGGTGTAGAGCGCGTCCCGTGGAGCCTCGGCATGGGTGCCCGGCGGCAGCGCCGAGCCCTCGAACGTCATGCCCTCGCTGACTTCGGCGGGGAAGAGGTGGCGCGGCTCCAAGAACAGCAGCCCGGCGTCAAAGTCGCCAAAAGCCTGCTCGGGCTCCAGCTGCAAGTCCAGCGTGGTGCCACCGTCAAGCTCTTGCAAGGCGGCCTCGATGGCGGGCAAGAGATCGTTGCCGCCGACCAGGAATTCGACCGGTGCTTCCAGGACATCGAGTTCTTCGCCGAGGCTATCCGTCAGGGTCCAGGTCAGTGCGACAACGCAGGGTTGGGTGATTTTCATAGGAGAATTGTCGCAGTTTGAAATTCACTGGAGATTCGGATGGATGTAAATCAACCCTTGCCATTGTTGGGCG
>JAYVXE010000274.1:0-5132 GCA_043785395.1 Burkholderiaceae bacterium
CTGAACCACCTCTCGCCCATCGAAGCCCTTCAAGCTTGGCGAAAAAAATCTCCTGAATTATTCGTGAAGCGGGTATACAAACAGGCGGAACTTGACACCTGAGGGGGTCTTGACGATCGTTGCCATAAGTGGTCCGGTAAGGGCCAGCGCCGCAGCACTGTACCGAAACTGTACCTGACTAACGATTCTGAAAAATCCCCCAGTACTTGGAGCGATCTTCAGGAGTCTCTAAGATGTTGAAAACATTAGAGAATTTTGAATGGTGCCCGGGGCCGGAATCGAACCGGCACTCCTCTCGGAGGGGGATTTTGAGTCCCCTGCGTCTACCAATTTCACCACCCGGGCAGGGCGCTTGAATCAAGTGCAGCTTCGAATTATGGCACAGTGCGGGGCATGAAATACCCAACTATCGAAGATGCGGTCGGAAATACGCCGCTGGTGGCCTTGCAGCGTATTGGTGCTGCGGGCAATGCCGCGCGCGGCAATGTGGTTTTGGCCAAGCTGGAGGGCAATAACCCGGCCGGCTCGGTCAAGGATAGGCCGGCGCTGGCGATGCTGCAACAGGCCGAGCTGCGCGGCGAAATCCGGCCCGGTGACACCTTGATCGAGGCGACTTCGGGCAACACCGGCATTGCGCTGGCGATGGCCGCGGCGATCAAGGGCTACCGCATGCTGCTGGTGATGCCCGAGGATTTGTCGGTCGAGCGGGCGCAAACGATGAAGGCTTTTGGTGCCGAGCTGGTACTGACGCCCAGGAGCGGCGGCATGGAGTACGCCCGCGATTTGGCCGAGCAGATGCAGGCACAGGGCAAGGGCCGGGTGCTGGACCAGTTTGCCAATGCCGACAATCCGCGCAGCCACTACGAGGGCACCGGCCCTGAGTTGTGGCAGCAGACCGGCGGCGGTATCACGCATTTTGTCAGCGCCATGGGTACGACCGGCACGATTACCGGTGTCTCGCGTTTTTTGAAGGAGAAGAGCGCGGCGATCCACGTTGTTGGCGTACAGCCGAGCGAGGGCTCGCGGATTGCCGGTATCCGCAAATGGCCACAGGCCTATTTGCCGAAAATTTACGATCCGCAGCATGTCGATGCACTGGCCTATGTTCGCCAGGAGGATGCCGAGGATATGTGCCGTCGCTTGGCCCGAGAAGAGGGTATTGTTGGCGGTATCTCGGCCGCTGGTGCCTGCTGGGTGGCGCAAGAGCTGGCGGCGACGCTGGAGGGCGCAACGATTGTGTTCGTGGTCTGCGACCGTGGTGACCGCTATTTGTCAACCGGTGTGTTCCCGGCCTGAAGGCCAGGACGCCGAGCCGCTTGATCGGTGATCAGCGCTTCGCAACCGGGCTTGCGCAAGCCCGGTAACAATACCCCGCTGGGGTTTGCTGCAAATCGCGCACAACTTGGACTTACGCAAAACCGCCCTGGCGTCGTTTTTTTGACCAGCCGTACGAGGATGTACTGTCTGCGGAAAAATGCCTAGCCAGGACAATTTTGCGCAAGTCCTGACAACGTGGGAAATACTGTGATGGATGTTCAGAAGGAAGTGGATACGCGCGGACTTAATTGCCCGTTGCCGATTCTTAAAGCCAAAAAAGCCTTGGCGGATATGCAAAGTGGCGAGCTGCTGAAGGTGATTGCCACCGACCCTGGGTCGAGCCGCGATTTTCAAGCCTTTGCCCAACAAACCGGCCATGTCTTGGTGGCGCAAAGCAGCGATGGGCTGGAGTTTGTGCATATTTTGCGGCGGCGCTGAAGTGCGGGTCGGGTCACGGGCGTGGAAGTTTGGTGTTATTAAAAATGATAGCTTCTAGCGCTTGTGGCCATTGATTTTTATGGTTTAAACTATCTTAAATGCTGTGGGTATATGCGGTACCAGCTATTGTATTTATAGTGCCAACCTGGTCTTGCGGGCGCCCAGCCGATTTGCATGATCGCCCAGCTGCGGGCCGATCATGCAAGTGGCGCCGCAATCCGGGTGCGCTTTTAACAGCGTATCCGGTTGCGCTCAGTGGGCGCTTTGTGGGATTATAAAAACTCCACCATGCCGTTGGATAAATGGTAGATCGCGCCAACCATTTTGATTTTTCCTTCGGCCTCCAGTGTTGCCAGAATACTGCTCTTTTGGCGTATGGTTTGCACCGTGTTCAAGACATGGGTGATGGCTACGGCATCGACGAACTTTTCGTTTTGGGCGCTGCGCTCGCCGGCGAATACGGTGGCGTCAATCGATGGTTTGATTCTGTCGAGCAGGCCGGTCAAATGGCCGAGCTGGACCCCGGCAATGGCGCCTTGGATGGCACCGCAGGCGCTGTGGCCCATGACCAATACCAGTTTGGCACCGGCAGCCGCGCAGGCAAATTCCAGGCTGCCAATCAGGTCTTCGTTGGCAGCGTTGCCGGCCACGCGGGCGTTGAAGGCGTCCCCAATACCCGTGTCGAAAATGATTTCTGCGGGCGCACGTGAATCAATGCAGCTCAAAATGGCGGCGGCTGGATACTGGCCACTGGCGCTGCTGATTTTTTGCGCCAGGTAGTCATGCTCTTGCGGCTCTCCATTGCGAAAGCGGCGGTTACCTTGTTTTAACAAAGATATTACCTGGTCGGCTGTCAACTGATCGCGCTGGGCCTGCGTTAATGATGCCGCATGGGTTTTTCCGGTCATTAGCAGGTTGACCGATGCGGCTGAGGCCAGCACGCTGGCACCCATGGCCATTTTGAATAGGCCGCGCCGATGTTCGTTTTGAAGGTGTTCGGCGGGGCAGCAAGTGGCTGTGGGTTTCATGGCAAAGCTCCAAGTGAAGTTGAGGTTTTTTTAGTATAAACAGGCTTGATTGGCTGTCAATAAAATATCTCTCAATTCTGGAGTTTTGGTTTTTTATTACACCTCTTTTTGTTTGTTGCGGCTATTAACCAAAATACTTCAAAAGGTGGTCAACCAAAATCAAAGTGCCAGCGTTTTTAAATACGCCCGAAATGGTGCGCCGACTTCCGGGTGTTGCAAAGCCAGCTCCACCGTGGCCTCCAAAAACCCTTCCTTGCTGCCGCAGTCATAGCGTTTGCCCTGGTATTGCAGGGCGTACACGGCCTCTGACTGCATCAGCCCGGCGATGCCGTCGGTGAGCTGGATTTCGCCGCCTGCGCCGCTGGTTTGCTGGCGAATTTGGTCGAACACGGCGGGCGTGAGGATGTAGCGCCCAGCCACCGCCATGCGCGAGGGCGCGGTTTCGGGCTTGGGTTTTTCGACCATGTGGCTGACCTTGATGAGGCGCTCTTGCACCGGCTCACCCACCACGATGCCGTAGCGCCCGGTGTGCTCCTGGGGCACTTCCTGCACGGCCAGCACCGAGGCGCCGGTGCGTTGGTGGACGGCGCTCATTTGCGCCAAGACGGGCGGCACACCCACCATCAGGTCGTCGGCCAGCAGCACGGCGAAGGCTTCGTCGCCGACCAAATGTTCAGCACACAGCACGGCGTGGCCCAGGCCCAGCATGCGCGGCTGGCGCACATAGGACAGTGCCATGTCGTCGGGCAGCACGGCCCGGGCAATCGCTAGCAGCGCGGTTTTGTTCTTGGCCTCCAGCTCGGTCTCCAGCTCGAAGGCGGTGTCGAAGTGGTCTTCAATGGCGCGTTTGTTGCGCCCGGTGACGAAGATCATGTGGCGGATACCGGCCGCATACGCCTCTTCGACGGCGTACTGGATCAGCGGCTTGTCCACCACCGGCAGCATTTCCTTGGGCTGGGCTTTGGTGGCGGGCAGGAAGCGGGTGCCGAAGCCGGCAACGGGGAAGACGGCTTTGCGAACGGGGGGGACAGAGATGGTCATGCAGCAGGTTTTCTCAAAATATGAGGTTCAGGGTAAACGCAAGCGGGGCGGCATCGTGTCAGACAAGGTGCGCCAGCTGGTCTTTCAGGCGTGCCACGGTGGCGCTGAAGTCGGCGACCCGTTTGCGCTCCTGCTCGATCACGGCGGGCGGGGCTTTGGCCACAAAGGCTTCGTTGCCGAGCTTGGTGTGGGCGCGGGTGATTTCGCCCTCCAGGCGCGCCACTTCTTTGCCCAGGCGGATTTTTTCGGCGGCGATGTCCACTTCCATGTGCAAGCAAAGACGCGCCTCGCCCACCACGGCGGTGGGGGCGGCTTGGGCTGCGGTTTGCCAGGCGGCCTCATCGTCAAAAACCCTCACCTCACTCAGCTTGGCCAGCGCCTGTAGTACGGGTGCGGCCTGGCGCATGAAGTCGGCGTCACCGCTCACATACAGCGGCAGGCGTGTTGCGGGCGAGACGTTCATCTCACCGCGCAGGTTGCGGCAGGCGTCGACCAGGGCTTTGAGCTTGTTGACATGGGCGATGGCCGCCGGGTCGATTTTCTCGGGCTGGCTTTGCGGGTAGGGCGCAATGCTGATCGATGCGCCGGGCAGGCCGGCCACGGGCGCGACTTTTTGCCACAGTTCTTCGGTGATGAAGGGAATCAAGGGGTGGGCCAGCCGCAGGACGGCCTCCAGCGTGCGGATCAGGGTGCGGCGGGTGGCGCGCTTTTCGGCTTCGTTGCCGGTGTTGAGCTGCACCTTGGCCAGCTCTAAATACCAGTCGCAAAACTCGTTCCAGACAAAGTCGTAGACAGTATTGGCGACGTTGTCGAGCCGGTACTCGGCAAAGCCTTTGGCGACTTCGGCCTCGGTTTGCTGCAACAGCGAGCTGATCCAGCGGTCAGCCGGGCTGAAGTGCAGATAGCCCTCCAATGCGCCGCCGGGCTGGCATTGCTCCTTGGTGTGCTCTTGCAGGCCGCAGTCCTGGCCTTCGCAGTGCATCAACACAAAGCGGCTGGCGTTCCAGAGCTTGTTGCAGAAGTTGCGGTAACCCTCGCAGCGCTTGCTATCAAAGTTGATGCTGCGCCCCAGGCTGGCCAAGGCGGCGAAGGTGAAGCGCAGTGCATCTGCGCCGTAGGCCGGGATGCCTTCGGGGAATTCTTTTTCGGTGTTCTTGCGCACGGTGGGTGCGGTTTCGGGCTTGCGCAGGCCGACAGAGCGCTTGTCCAGCAGGGGTGCCAGCGCGATGCCGTCGATAAGGTCGACCGGGTCCAGCACATTGCCCTCGCTCTTGCTCATCTTTTTGCCCTGCGCGTCGCGCACCAGGC
>JAYVXE010000275.1:0-5111 GCA_043785395.1 Burkholderiaceae bacterium
ACCGGGCGGCTGAAGTCGCGCTGCTGAACGATCCGAAAGAGCGGGCCGAGCACGTGATGCTGATTGATTTGGCGCGCAACGACATTGGCCGCATCGCCGAGGTCGGCTCGGTCAAGGTGAGTGAGGCCTTTGCGGTTGAGCGTTACAGCCATGTGATGCACATCGTCAGCAATGTCGAGGGCACGCTGAATCCGGGCCTGACGGCGATGGACGTGCTCAAGGCCAGCTTCCCCGCCGGCACGCTGACCGGTGCGCCCAAGGTGCACGCGATGGAGATCATCGACCAGCTGGAGCCGACCAAGCGCGGCCTGTACGGCGGCGCCTGCGGCTACATCAGCTACGCCGGCGACATGGACGTGGCGATTGCCATCCGCACCGGCTTGGTCAAAGACCAAACGCTTTACGTGCAGGCGGCCGCCGGGGTTGTGGCCGATTCGGTGCCCGAGCTGGAGTGGCAGGAAACCGAGGCCAAGGCGCGCGCGCTGCTGCGTGCGGCCGAGCTGGTGGAGGAGGGCTTGGAGTGACTTCCCCGACACTGCTCGAATTCAATGGGCTGGTTCGCTCTATCGTCCATGTGAACCGGGAGCTGGGCGCGCAAGCTGCACGCGCCGTCAACCTCAGTTTGACGGCGCGCAATTGGATGATTGGCTACTACATCGACGCTTTCGAGCTGCGCGGCGCGGACCGCGCAGACTACGGCGACCAGCTGTTTGCCAACCTGTCGCGCGAGCTGAGCGCCGCCAGCCTGAGCAACTGCGACAAGCGCCAGCTCTACCGCTATGTGCGTTTGTTCCGTACCTATCCGCAGATTGTGGGGACGCTGTCCCCACAATTCCAAAACCTTTTATCTTTGGGTATTTCATCCGACGCCCCCCCTTTCCACCCCACGGAGCCCGCATGAAACTCTTGATGATCGACAACTACGACAGCTTCACCTACAACATCGTCCAGTACTTCGGTGAGCTGGGCGCGCAGGTGGAGGTGCTGCGCAACGACGAGATCACGCTCGACGGCGTGGCCGAGCGCATCGCCGCCGGGGTGCAGCGGCTGGTGATTTCACCCGGCCCGTGTTCCCCCGCCGAGGCCGGGATTTCGGTCGCCGCAATCCAGCGCTTTGCCGGCCAATTGCCCATTCTGGGCGTGTGCCTGGGGCATCAGGCGATTGGTGCGGCGTTTGGTGGCACCATCATCCGCGCGCAGGCGCTGATGCACGGCAAAACCAGTGTCATCACCACCACACAGGAGGGCGTGTTTGCCGGGCTGCCGGAGCAGTTCACGGTGAACCGCTACCACTCACTGGCGATTGAGCGCAGCTCTTGCCCCGACGTGCTGGAGCTGACGGCTTGGAGCGAGGACGGCGAGATCATGGGCGTGCGCCACAAGACACTGGACATCGAGGGCGTGCAGTTCCATCCCGAGTCGATACTGAGCGAGCATGGGCACGCGCTGTTGCACAATTTCTTGAAACCAAGGTAGCCGCGTGGCATGCCAAAATCCGGTGCTTGCTATCAAATATAATAGCTGATACCGCTTTGTTTTTGGACGTTTAAGCATGATTTGTATTTGAATATGATGTATATCATGCGGTAGTAGCTACTAAAAGTATGATTTCAGACGGATACCCGCACAATAACCACCTCCGTGCCTGCGGCGCGGGCTTCCATCGTCCTGAACCTGAGACTTCATCTATGCCTGTAAGCCACCCGATCACGCCGCAACAAGCTTTGCAGCGCACCATCGAACACCGTGAAATTTTCCATGACGAAATGCTGCACACGGTGCGCTTGATCATGGGCGGCGAGGTCTCGCCGGTCTTGATGGCGGCCCTGATCACCGGGCTGCGCGTGAAGAAAGAGACGATTGGCGAGATCACCGCTGCCGCCCAGGTGATGCGCGAGTTTTGCACCAAGGTGCAGGTGGCCGACCGGCGCCATTTGGTCGACATCGTCGGCACCGGCGGCGACGGCTCCAGCACCTTCAATATCTCGACCTGCGCGATGTTCGTGGCAGCAGCAGCAGGCGCCAAAATCAGCAAACACGGCGGGCGCAGCGTGTCGAGCAAATCGGGCAGCGCCGACGTCTTGGAGAGCCTGGGCGTCAACATCCAGCTCAGCCCCGATTTGATTGCCCAAAGCGTGGCCGAAGTCGGCATCGGCTTCATGTTTGCGCCCAACCACCACCCGGCGATGAAAAACGTGGCCGCCGTGCGCAAAGAACTTGGCATCAAAACCATCTTCAACATCCTGGGGCCGCTGACCAACCCGGCCGACGCGCCCAACATCTTGATGGGCGTGTTCCACCCCGACCTGGTCGGCATCCAAATCCGCGCCTTGCAGCGCCTGGGCGCCGAGCATGCGATGGTGGTCTATGGCCGCGACGGCATGGATGAAATCAGCCTGGGTGCGGCAACCCTGGTCGGTGAGCTGCGCCATGGGCAGCTCAGTGAGTACGAAGTCCATCCCGAAGACTTCGGCCTGGCAATGGCCAGCAACCGCGCCCTCAAGGTCGAGACGCCGGAGCAGTCGCGCACGATGCTGCTCGGCGTGCTCGACAACCAGGCCGGCGCAGCGCGCGACATCGTGATCCTGAACGCCGGCGCGGCGCTCTACAGCGCCAACGTCGTCGCCTCGATGCAGGCCGGCGTGGCGCTGGCGCGCGGCGCCATAGAGAGCGGCGCGGCACGTGACAAGCTCGCGCAACTTGTCGCTTTTACCCAACAACACGCGAACTGAATTTTTTATGTCTGACATCTTGAACCAAATCATGGCCGTCAAGCGCCAGGAAATCGCCGCCGCCCAAAAGCGCACACCGCTGGCGGCGCTGCGGGCTGACGCCGAGTCACGCGTGCTGACGCGTGACTTCGTGGGTGCCCTGCGCGCCAAAATCGCCCAGGGCGAGGCCGCCGTCATTGCCGAAATCAAACGCGCCAGCCCCAGCAAGGGCGTGCTGCGGGAAGACTTCATCCCCGCCGACATCGCCCAAAGCTACGCCGAGGGTGACGGCAAATGCGCCGCCGCCTGCCTGTCGGTGCTGACCGATGCGCAGTTCTTCCAAGGCAGTGCCGACTTCCTCAAGCAAGCCCGCGCCTCCTGCGCCCTGCCCGTGCTGCGCAAAGACTTCATGCTCGATGTCTACCAAATTTACCAGTCGCGTGTGATCGGGGCCGACTGCGTCTTATTGATCGCGGCCTGCTTGGACGACGCCCAGATGGCCGAGCTGGAGGCGGTCGCCCACAGCCTGGACATGGCCGTGCTGGTCGAGGTGCACGACCGCGCCGAGCTGGAACGTGCGCTGAAGCTGCGTACGCCGCTGATCGGCATCAACAACCGCAATTTGCGCAGCTTTGAAGTGCGCTTGCAGACCACGCTCGAGCTTCTGCCCGAGGTGCCAAGCGAGCGCCTGCTGGTCACCGAATCCGGCATCCTGGGCCGCGCCGATGTGCAGCACATGCGCGCAGCCGGCGTGCACAGCTTCTTGGTCGGCGAAGCCTTTATGCGCGCGCCCGATCCGGGCCAGGCGCTGGCGCAGCTGTTTGCTTGAGCGGGTGCGCGTGGCCCAAGCCGGGCGCGCTGCCAACGCAGTCAACGCAGTCAAAACGGCATGACGCAATCGCTCTTTGGGCCGCAGCAAGGGCTTGCAGACAGCCAGCTGTGCAGCGCTGATCCCACGGCTTGGCCGGTGGATGCGGGCTGGCAGCCCTTGGTGCAGGCCTTCTTTGCGGCGTCCGAGGGCCAGCGCCTGCGCGCCTTTTTAGCGCAGCGGCTGGCTGCTGGCGCCTGCGTTTTTCCGCCGCAACCGCTGCACGCGCTGGCGCTGACGCCGCCCGGGCAAGTCCGCGTCGTCATCCTTGGCCAAGACCCCTACCATCGGCGCGGCCAGGCGCAAGGCCTGGCTTTTTCAGTGGCGCCCGGTGTTGCGCTGCCGCCGTCGTTGCGCAATATTTTCAAAGAGCTGCAACGCGATCTGGGCTTGGCTGCAGCGCCGAGCGGCGGCGGAAGTTTGGAGGCCTGGGCGCGCCAGGGCGTGCTGCTGCTCAATACCTGCTTGACGGTGGAGGAGGGCGCGCCCGCCAGCCACCAAGGGCGCGGCTGGGAGGCGCTCAGCGACGCCGTGATCGCCCACGTCTCGGCGTCCAGCACGGCGGTGGCCTTTTTGCTCTGGGGCGCGCATGCCCAAAGCAAACGCAGCTTGATCGATGCCAGCCGCCATCTGGTGTTGCTGGCCAACCACCCATCGCCGCTGTCGGCCCTGCGCCCGCCGCTGCCCTTTATCGGCTGCGGCCACTTCTCCCAAGCCCGCGCGGCCGGGCTGTGGCCGCAGGCCTTGGGGTGAAATGGGCCCACCCCTGTCGCGCCTGCGGCGCTCGCCCTTCAAGGGCGCGCACCCGGTGGCCTGGCGGCGCCAGATCCACGGGTGCACGGGAAGCGGCACGCTCGTTTCGCGGCGTGGTTTCATCGCTCGGTGGTACCGATCCATGCGTGGCAGTGAGCGCTCTGGGTCGAGCATGGGTAATTTTTGCAGGCGTACGGAATTTCACAAAATCTGTGCTATAATTCGAGGTTCGCTGGAGAGGTGGCCGAGTGGTTAATGGCAGCAGACTGTAAATCTGCCCTCTTACGAGTACGCTGGTTCGAATCCAGCCCTCTCCACCAGCGATGCATGTGCGCAAAGATGCAGGCATGGCCAGGGATTAAGAGTCCTTCCAGGTTTGCAGGGGTACGAGCTCCGTCGATGCGGGAGTAGTTCAATGGTAGAACCCTAGCCTTCCAAGCTAATGACGCGGGTCCGATTCCCGTCTCCCGCTCCAAGCATGTGTTGATTTGTCAGTTTGATTTTTAAGGGTTTGCAAAAAACCCTATGCCCTTTTGGCTCAGTGGTAGAGCACCCCCTTGGTAAGGGGGAGGTCGCGGGTCCGATTCCCGCAAAGGGCACCATTCATTTATTCCGGTGCTGTCGGTGTGTTTGTCAGGCGCCGTGCTTTTGTTGCATCAATCTGGTTGTTTTTCGGAGTCGAAAAAATGGGAAAAGAAAAGTTCACGCGAACCAAGCCCCACGTCAACGTGGGCACCATCGGTCACGTCGACCACGGCAAAACCACGCTGACGGCAGCC